>CAKZKZ010000850.1 GCA_937124495.1 uncultured Dokdonia sp.
AAGCATATAACCCTCCCACAATAGCACCCATACTTGTTCCAGCAATATAGTCTACACGTACACCTGCCTCTTCCAATACTTTTAGAACGCCCACATGTGCAAGTCCTTTTGCACCACCGCCACTTAGAACAACGCCTACTTTTATATCTTGCTCATTAGTCACTTGAGCATTTAAAGAAAACACTACAAATAGCAATAAAAAAGTACATTTTAATTTCATTCTTTATTTTGATAATGGTTGTAAACAATCGTTGCTTTTGCAGCGCCTACGACTTCTGTAAGGCTCTTTTTACTTGCTGTTTTTACGTTAGATACCGATCTATAATGTTTTAATAATGTGATAATTGTTTTTTCTCCAATACCAGAGATGATTTCTAGTTCTGTTCCTAACGCAGCATTACTTCTTTTATTTCTATGAAAGGTAATTCCGAAACGATGGGCTTCATTACGTAATTGTTGTATAATTTTAAGACTTTCGGTCTTCTTATCAAGATATAATGGAATACTATCCCCAGGATAGTATATTTCTTCTAATCTTTTTGCAATACCCACAATCGCTATTTTGCCTCGAAGTCCTAATGTTTCTAGTGCTTTTAGTCCGCTTGAAAGCTGTCCTTTTCCACCATCTACTATGATAAGTTGTGGTAAAGGCTCATTTTCTTCAAGTAATCTTCTGTAACGTCTAAAAACTACTTCTTCCATACTTGCAAAATCATCAGGTCCTTCTACTGTTTTTATATTAAACTTACGATAGTCTTTCTTGCTTGGTTTTCCATTTTTAAAAACAACGCATGCAGCTACAGGGTTACTTCCTTGTATATTAGAATTATCAAAACATTCTATATGTCTGGGCTCTTCAGATAATCGTAAGTCGACTTTCATCTGTGCCATGATTCTATTGGTATGACGATCTGGATCTACAATTTTCGTTTGCTTAAAACGCTCCATCCTATAATACTTAGCATTACGTTCTGAAAGCTCTAAAATGCGTTTTTTATCGCCCAACTTAGGTACAGTTACTTTTACGGTATCTCCAATGTCCACCTCAAAAGGAACATAAATCTCTTTAGATTGAGAGTCAAATCGCTGGTGAATTTCTATAATCCCTAATTCTAACAATTCTTTATCCGTCTCATCAAGGCGTTTTTTAAGTTCTAGTGTATGTGATCTAATAATGGCTCCGTGTGATAGTTGTAAAAAGTTTACATATCCATACCCCTCATCACTAATCACAGAAAACACATCTA
>CAKZKZ010000851.1 GCA_937124495.1 uncultured Dokdonia sp.
AGAATGAAAATATTAGTTGCATCTAATATGTATCCCGGCAGGGATTCCGATCTGGACTACAAGGGGATATTTGTAAAAGAACAAGTCGATAATTTAGTGTCCACTACAAATTTTGAAGTGGATGTATTTGTAATTGATGGCCATAATGGTTTTTTAAGCTACCTTAAAGGGTCATTCGTTTTACTATACAAGGCTCTGTTTGGAGGGTATGACTTAATCCACTGTCATTATGGGCTTTCTGCAATGTTCACTCTGATTATTCCATTTAAAAAATGGAATAATGTTATTTTAACTTTACACGGTGGGGATATTCTAAAGGAGCAAGGAAAAACACTTCAGGTTGCTATTACAAAAAAAATTCTGAGTAGGGTAGGGTTTGTAATTACACTAAGTGAAGAAATGAATAGCATAGTGTCTCGTTATACTAACGATTATCAAATTTTAGTATGTGGTGCTGATGGAGATCTATTTGATGGGGTTTATTCAACTAAAGCAGTAACAACCTTTTTGTTTCCTGGCAAACCTGATAGGGATGTTAAAAATTATCCTTTTTTCAAAGAGGTTGTAAAGGCGTACGGTGAAGAAGGGAGGGAATCTAAAGTTGTGATTCTAGATGGTTATAGTCGTCAGCAAATGGCTGAAGTTTTGCGTAATGGTTCAATACTATTAATGACGTCTCATAGTGAAGGGTCACCTCAAGTTATTAAAGAGGCAATGCTTTCTGACTTGCCTATATTAAGTAGTGATGTTGGGGATGTGGCAAGTGTGATTGGTGGTGCGGCAGGTACTTTGGTTTATGCCCGTTTGGCGGCGGGGGAGGTTGCTATGAAAATTGATGGGTTACTTGCTGATGCTGCATCGTCCCCAGGAGTAAGAAGAAAGAGAATTTTTGATATCAAACTTGATCAGGGAAGTGTTGGCGAAGAATTGATCTCTATCTACTCAAGACTAAATTAACATGTTACGTAAGATAAAATACGCGATTTATTATTTGCTTATTCAATGGCTTCCTAATACAAAATTCATTCCAGTTTTTAATCTTATTCGAGTATTTTATCTTGATAGAATACTTGGGATTCTTGACGGCAAAGAGAATGCTTTATTTGAAAATAGGATTTATATTTCTAACGGAGATAACGTTAAAATAGGTATGGGTAGCCATATTAATGAATATGTCTTTATTCAGGGTGCTAGTATTGGTAAATATGTAATGATTGCACCGCATGTGTCAATTCTTAATAGTACACACTCTTTTGATTCGCCAGATGTGCCCATGATCAAGCAGGCAGTAAGTTCTGGGAATAACCCGGTTATTTGTGATGATGTTTGGATTGGTCGAGGTGCTATTATTTTCCCTGGAGTTGTGGTTGGACAGGGGGCAATAGTCGGAGCTGGGGCTATCGTAAATAAAGATGTTACAGCTTACTCAATTGTTGGCGGTGTTCCTGCAAAATACATTAAAATGAGACCAGGATATGAATAGTTCTAGTAAGGTTTTTGGTCTGTCTTTCTGTAATATTTCTTTGGCAGAGCTTGGTAGGCAGGTGTTGTCAGGAATACATTCTGGAAGAATAATTGTTACGCCTAATGTGGATCATGTCGTTAGATTTCATCGTGATACTGGGTTTCGTTCTGTTTACAAAGAAGCTGATCTATTTGTTAATGATAGTCGGATATTACAGAAGTTATCGTCGCTCGGGCTTGAAAAAATTGAGTCACTTGTCCCTGGTAGCGATTTAACCGCGTGGTTGTTTGAACATGCACCTGAGAATCTACGGATAACAGTTGTTGGTACTAGTGCTGAAACCATTTTAATAATTAAAGAGAAGTATAATGTAAATTGCTTACAACACTATAATCCACCAATGGGCTTTATTGATGATCAGAAGGAAATCGATAAATGCCTTAGCTTTTGTGAAAAAAACCCAGCAGATATCTATTTTTTTGCTGTTGGCTCCCCTAGGCAGGAGGTGTTAGCAACCCTGCTCAGAAATCGAGGTGGAAGGGGTGCTCTTCTTTGTGTAGGAGCTTCCCTCCTATTTCTT
>CAKZKZ010000852.1 GCA_937124495.1 uncultured Dokdonia sp.
ACAAGACTGCAGAGCTTGGTAAGGCCCTAAGAGATAAGAGAATTCCTGTCTTACCTCCTTCGCTAAGGCCAGGACATGTCGTCTGGAAGTGGGGGAAAATGTTAAATAAAGATGCATTTTTTGATAACTCTAGAAATCCATATGCTAAATCAGATAAGAATTATGATTACTCTGCATTTAATTTTATTTCATCAATGGAGAATGTCTCAAAAACGTTAAAACTAGAAGTAGATATACATTGGACAATTGAGGAGGCACATCGTTTAGCCGAGCTTATAAAAGAGTCTATTTATCAAACTTTTGAAAATGAAAATTTTAGAATATTTTCCCTTGCTATTTGATTCTATGAAGCCTTAATGTATAATGACTTTTTTTCTTTTGTATTTGAATAAAAATAATCGAATCTTAGGGCATTCTTTCTTCCAATTCCAATTTTCAATATGAGATTCTTAGTCATAAATAATATTTAATTCAGTAATATATTTTTCATTATCATTCTTTATCAAATCTTCATTAGCTATAGTTAATGTTCGTATAATATCTTTACGAAAGTTATTTGTTTTATCAATAGGGATTATTTCAATTCCTTTATTATCTCCATTATTAATTAATAGAACTTTGACGTTAATATCATCTCGATTCTCAAAATAGGTATAGTCGGTATTGATTTTTCTATGTATTTTTTTTATATAGTTATATCCACTATCAATAGTTTTAGTGTTTAAAAACTCTTGAAATTCATAATTTTTATATGAATCAACGTCTTGAGATTTTATTTCTCCAATAGATATAAGTAAGCAAAATAAGAATGTATATAATTTCATCTAGCTAAGGTATTGTGTGTAGCAGTTTGTGTATTATCTAGTGTGTTTTTTTGTTTATTTCCATCAAATTTATAATTAGTCTTCCTATTGTGAAATTGAAAATGAGTAAACAGGTCTTTTGGGTTAGTAAAATACTTTTCTCAAACGTGCTGTATCGTTTTTGAATAGTTTTTAGAATATAAGTATACCTTTGAAATAGAATTATGTTTTAATCCTTAATTTTAAAATTTTAAGGGCAAACGGTATGCTTTCGCGAAAGCGTACTCAGAAAAATTCCCATGACTACTTTTATGATAATTTTAAATAGTGCTCTGTAATTATTGGAAACAGAAAGAGACTTAGAGTCAAAATAAATGATAGATATGACACTTACAGAACAACTTAAAGAATTTGCAGAAAATAGCGTAAAGAGGCACCCTGGGGCTGCTCAAGATATCATGAAAAATGCCATTTCAGCACTAAAAAACACAGATATTTTAGAAAATGCCATTAAAACCGGAGATCAGTTCCCAGATTTTAAATTGCCAAATGCAAAAGGAGCGCACATTGCTTTGAGTAATCTTTTAAAAGAGGGTAAAGTAGTGCTTACTTTTTATAGAGGTGGTTGGTGTCCTTATTGTAATATCGCTTTAAAGGCATTACAGAATGCATTACCAGAAATAAAAGCAAAAGGAGCTTCGCTTGTAGCGATTACTCCAGAAACACCAGATAATACACTGAGCACACGAGATAAAAACGAATTAGATTTTGAAGTGTTAACAAGCGAGAATAATGGATTAGCACGTTCTTTAGGGCTAGTGTACCAATTGCCAGAAAGTTTAGTGAGTTTGTATAAGAAGTTTGGAATAGATTTAATAGAAAGTCAAGGAAACGAAGCTAGTGAGTTGCCAATAGCAGCAACGTATATTATTGAGCAAAATGGTAAGGTAAGTTATCATTTTTTAGCTGAAGATTATAAGTTAAGAGCAGATCCATTAGCTGTTATTTCGGCACTTTAGGAAACTGAGAGTTTGTAAAAAGAGGCTTTTTCTATTAGGGAAAGCCTCTTTTTGTTAGTGAGTATTTCTATTTTGTTTAACTTTAGAGAAATAACCAACACATTACGATGTATGATGATTCTTATTTATATAGTCGCTGCGATACTTATAATCGTAATCATTTTAGCTGCTATAGGACCAAAAACCTTTGACGTAAGTAGAAGTATATTAGTAGATAAGCCAAAAGAAATTGTATTCCCCTATATAAAGATGGTTAAAAATCAAGACCATTGGTCTCCTTGGAAACAGAAAGATCCAAATATGAAACAAACCTATACAGGAACTGATGGGGAAGTGGGGTTTAAAGCGCGTTGGGAAGGAAATAAAGAAGTTGGGATGGGAAGTCAAACGATTACAGCTATTGTAGAAAACGAGCGAATTGATAATCATTTAATCTTTCTGAAACCTTGGAAATCTGAAAGTGATGGGTATTATACGGTAGAAGATGCAAGTCCTGGTCAAACAAAAGTAGTTTGGGGATTTAAGGGACATAATAAATTTCCAGGAACAATATTTATGCTTTTCTTTAATATGGATAAAACTGTGGGGAAAGATTTTGAAGAGGGTCTTCAAAATCTCAAAAAAATTCTAGAAACATAAATTATGGAAATGAAATTAAATTGGTTTGAAGTCCCAGTAGCAAATATGGAACGTGCTATACCATTTTATGAAGCTGTCTTTGGAATAAAAATAAGTTTACAAGATTTTGGAGGCGTCCTTATGGGCTTTTTTCCTAGACCTGATCATGTAGATGTTACTTCGGGTTCACTGATTCAGTATGAATCGTATGTTCCTAGTCAAGAAGGAGTATTACTTTATTTTTTTACAGCAGATATTACAGCCTGTCTAGAACGTGTCAGTACAGCTGGAGGTAAAATACTGCAGAATAAAACGCAAATAAGCGAAGAACATGGGTATATGGGAGTTTTTGTAGACTCGGAAGGGAATAAGATAGCATTACATAGTACCCGTTGATTACTTTTTTTAGATTAATTTTCTTGTTACAGCTCCTGTTGTTGAATTAACGTAGAAATCTCCTATCTCTAGACCTCCTGTGCTCGCTGATGCATCATCTGCATAATTATCAAGAGTCTCTATATTGGAAAATACATTAGTCGGACTTACATATTTTACTATAATTTCTTCATCTATAAGCTTGTTTACTTGTGAGTCATTAGCATATTGTAAACTGCTATTCAATACGACAGTAT
>CAKZKZ010000853.1 GCA_937124495.1 uncultured Dokdonia sp.
AAAACGATATGCATCTCATTATGATGATAAAGAGTTACGTCATTTTGAGAGCCGTCTAGAGCGACGAGTTAACAAGGAAAGTCAATTAGAAATAGACAGTTTTTTATTGATGTATGCAAATCCTGTCATTAATACATCTAAGTTATGAGTATAAAACCTAGGATACTTTTAATATATACAGGAGGTACTATAGGTATGATTAAAGATTATGAAACAGGAGCTTTAAAGGCTTTTGACTTTGATCAATTATTGCAAAATATCCCTGAACTTCGGTTGCTAGATTGTGATATTAACACCTCATCATTTGAAACTCCTATTGATTCATCAAATATGAATCCTGATTATTGGAATGAACTCTGTTCTCTGATTGCTTTAAATTATGATGATTATCAAGGTTTTGTTGTTTTGCATGGAAGTGATACAATGAGTTACACGGCTTCTGCGGTTAGTTTCATGTTGGAAAACTTAAATAAACCTGTCGTTTTTACAGGGTCTCAATTACCTATAGGGGATTTAAGGACAGATGCGAAAGAAAATTTAATTACGGCCATCCAAATAGCGGCATTGCAAAAACGAAATAAAGCGGTTGTGCAAGAAGTATGTCTTTATTTTGAATATAAATTGTATCGTGCAAACCGTACAACTAAAGTAAGTGCAGAACATTTTGAGGCATTTGATTCACCAAACTACCCACCATTAATTACCTCTGGAGTACATCTTCTGGTTCATGAACAATTACTTTTTAAACCTAAGAAAAAGCCATTAAAAGTACATCACAATCTTGTTACTGATGTATTGCTTTTAAAAATGTATCCCGGTATTCCTAAAAATTTAGTGTTGGCAATGCTAAATATTGCAACTATAAGGGGCGTTGTTTTAGAAACGTATGGTTCTGGTAATACAACTACAGAAATGTGGTTTATAGATGCTTTGAAAGCATCTATAAAAAAAGGTGTCCCTGTTGTTAACATTACACAATGTATAGGGGGTAGTGTGCAGATGGGCAACTATGAGACAAGTGTTGCGCTTAAAAAGATAGGTGTGATTAGCGGTAGAGATTTAACTACAGAAGCGGCTATTACAAAAATGATGTACCTGTTAGGACAAGAATTAGGTCCTAAAGTCTTTAAATCTGTCTATGAAACTCCATTAAGAGGAGAACTTACATAATTTTAATACATATCTTTTTAGCAGGTCAGTTTTTTTTTGTTATTTGGCACTCCTTAATGAAAAAGGAAGTTGTAGGGTCTCTTGAGTAAAGTTAGAGGCATACATCATATAAATATTATAGAGAGGTGGCCGAGTGGCTTAAGGCGCACGCTTGGAAAGCGTGTATATGGTAACGTATCGAGGGTTCGAATCCCTCATTCTCCGCAAGTTAAATCGCTATTAAACAGTGTGTTAATAGCGATTTTGTTGTTTTGGTGAGTGGATATGGTGAGTGAAATGGTTTTTTTTAAACATTTAATTAACTATATGAAATGTTTAAATCATTAATTTAAAGAAAAGGTAAGAAATAAACTATGATGCTAAATCGCTTATAGCTAGACAAGTTTATCTAAAATTTCTTTACTTAATACCTCTCCATTTTTTATTTTGTTACCATCGACTATCGACACAAAACCTAATTTACATTGATTAGCTTCCATTTCATTTCCTAAATAATTATACTTCCCAAAAGTACTATCATCTTGATTAATTTTAGGAAAAAGAAGCAAACTTTTCTCTGCTTTCCAATAAAGATTATATACAAACATTTGTTTCAAATCACTATCATCAGGATTATTACTATCTCTAATTTTCCATTTAGTATCTATAACATAAGTGATATTTATGTTATCTACAGTTTGATTAACAACTATATCTGGTCTTATCGTTTTAACTCTGAAGTCGTTTTTCCAGAAATGTTTTTTATTTTGAAAAGTAACAGTAGTATTTTTAAATTTATACTTTTGTAAGATCCTATAAACATATTCCTCCCATAACATATTCATATCAAATAATAGAGTTAGCATATTATCTCTCCCTGAATTAAGACTAGGAGAATAATTTAAAATGATCATTTTAGCAATCTCAAGTGCTTTTTGATAAGGTTGATTTTTTCTATTGATTTTTATTTTTTCAAAATGCTTTTTTGTAATATTCAATTCTTTGAAGTCATCAAATTGGAATAATATTTTTTTGAATCTATTTTTAAGACTATTATCTAATAAATTCCCTAAAATCATTAACCCTTTAAAAAGCACCTGATGAATAAGATGATCTTTATTATATATCTGATGTTCACAATAAAAACGCTCTTTATGGATTAAGTTTTTTTGAATGTTCTGAGCAAAAAGCATTTTTCCTTTAAATGTTAATTGATTATTCCTATTTTTTTTATAATCCTTTATTAGCCCTTTCTTTATTAAATTTTCAATTTCATTGAGATACATTTCATAATAGACTTCTAATATTGAATTGTATTTCCTCTTAAGTGTCGTTTCTGATACATTATCAATTTTGATATGTTTACATACCTGTAACATATTTAACAAGACACTCTGCCATAGATGAGTATCGGAAGTAGTATTATTATCAACCTTTGGGAGTATTTCAATCGTTAATCTGCCTATTTGAACAATACCTACATAGTTGTTGAACTGTACGCCTTTATGAATAACAGTAAAATATTTATTTTGATTTCTTTCGTTAAACTTAACCATAGCATCAAAATGATGCTTTGTAAAACATTCACTTGTAGAATATTTTAGTTTTTGATATTCAAATACTTGTATGAAGTTGTTTTTATTCATCTAAAACAATTGACTCGTCATAAATAGATTGAAAAGACTTTACATCCCATTTAGATATATTGGTAAATTGATATATCTTTTTCTCGGATAATGAATCTGAATCTTCATGGTCAAATACGGCCAGTTTCACTTTGTTGTTATTAACTTCAATAAATGCTTTTCCTAAAACTAATCCAATTCTTCCGAAATCTCCATAGAAATACTCTTCTAATAAAGGAATCACTTTATCTCTAAAAACTTGAGTCAAATCAACAAGGTTTGAGACGTTAATAAAGTACGAATGACCGATCTTATGATCCTTGTCTAAAAGAAGCTCTATTCTATTGTTAAGTGTATTTAGAAGCTTAATTAAATCAATTTCATCAACGATTCCTTTTTTAGGATTTATATCTTTTAAAATATTTGGGTTAGGAATAACTTCTGTAAAAGAGAATCTTCTTCTCAATGCAGAATCTAAAGCTTCAACACTTCTGTCAGCTGTATTCATTGTACCAATTACAAATAAGTTTGATGGAATGCCAAATGCTTTTTTTGAATAAGGTAAATCGAGTATTAATTCTTGATTTCCGCCGAGTCTCTTATCATCTTCTAAAAGTGTTATTAGTTCACCAAATATTGATGAAATATTACCTCTATTTATCTCATCTATTAGTAAGTAAAAGGGAGGAGCTTTTAGAAAGATATTTCTTCTATTTTCTTTGGAGTCATCAAGACAAGAGTTTAAATCTTCATATCCAGCAATATTCGCGGCTTTATCACAAGCAATCTTAAATATACCATCTTGAATAAGATATGATAGTTCATCTTGACTATCTTCATCTTTATTAGTATCTAGATCAGGTTTAATTCCTTCAATGAAATCTTCATAACTAAATGATTGATGAAAACTAACCATTGCATGATTATTAATAATTTTTTCAACTTGTTTTCCTTTTTTAGAAGTAAAATAAATATCTTGATTTTCAAGTGAGCTAATGATTGATTTCCATCTTTTACCTCCCTTTGTCCCAGAAAAACTTTGTGTACTATAGGTGTTTAATAATTCAGGCTTATTAAATTGTTTAACCCATTCTACTTCTATGGTTTGAAAATCGAAATTTGATTTTTTTGATTTATCAAAGTCGTATGAATGTTTCGCTTTTGCAATACCATAGAATTTTTTACCAGAGATTATACAAAAATAATCACCTTCTTTCACCCTAGAAAATCTTGATTTCATATCATAATTATCAATTTCCCCTTTCTTTAAATCTTTCAAGTTTCCAAGTTCAATATCACACCACTCATAGCCTAAATAATTTTGATTTTTTAGATCGTCCCATAAGTATGCTGATTCTCCTGGTGCTAAATGCCAAAAACTTTTCTTTTGATTTACATATATTTTAGAATCGTCTATATCAT
>CAKZKZ010000854.1 GCA_937124495.1 uncultured Dokdonia sp.
AAATATAGAACAAAAAGTTGTATATTTAAGATATAATAAAACACCTGCCTATATAGAAAACTACTTTTTATTAGATCTAACCTAAACCTAATTTCGAATATGGCGAGAGCAATGTTTGAATACACCAAAACGGTACTTAATAAAGTAAGTTTTGACAGTGTATTATTTTGTAAAGAACTACAAAAAGCAGTTAAAAGATTACTTCCTTATGAAATTGAGGAACTACGTATTTGGATTGATACCTTATTAGAGGAAAAACCAAATCTCAATCAATGTCTAATTTATTTAAACCCATAAAAAAAAGCCTTGGAAACAAGGCTTTTTTTAGTAGATAGCTTTTTACAATAAATTACTTCTTATTGATCGGACTAATAATTTCTACATTCTGAAATGTAATAGCACCTTTGACAACACTAGCAATCGTAGTTCGTAATGCGTCTATTATTTGCATTTTTAATTCGCTTTTATGATAGATAAGACTTACTTCTCTAGCAGGAGAAGGTTCTTTAAAGTTTTTAAGAAAATCAAGATCTTGACCTTTATAGTCTATGGTATGCAAATAAGGCAATAAAGTCATTCCTAAATCTTCATTGGCTAATTTTACAAGTGTTTCAAAACTTCCGCTTTCTAACGAAAAATGATCTTCCCCCTGATTCCCTATTGCTTTACATAGATTAATAACACCATCTCTAAAACAATGCCCATCTTCAAGTAATAACATATCTGTTAAATCTAAATCAGAGACTTCTAATGTTTTGTTTTTGTAAAGTCTATGATTTTGAGTTACATACGCGATAAATGGTTCGTAATATAAGGGTCTTTCTTTTATATTTGGATTCTTTAGAGGTGTTGCTGCAATAGCAGCATCTAGATGACCATCCTCCAGTTTTTCTATAATAGTTTCTGTATTTAACTCTTCTATTTTAAGTTTTACTTTAGGATATTTATTAATAAAGTTACGTAAGAACATAGGGAGAAGGGTAGGCATAATGGTAGGAATGATCCCTAGTTTAAATTCGCCACCTATAAATCCTTTTTCTTGATCTACAATATCAGAAATACGATTTGCTTCATTGACAATATTTTTTGCCTGAATGACTATTTTAGTACCTATATCTGTAAGTTCGATAGGCTTTTTAGAACGATCAAAAATCAAAACATCTAGCTCTTCTTCTATCTTTTGTATTTGCATACTTAAGGTAGGCTGTGTAACAAAAGTTTTTTCAGCTGCTTTTGTAAAGTTTTTATGTTCTGCGACAGCAAGGACATATTTTAATTGCGTAATGGTCATAGGTTGATATCTTGGTGATACAAAAATACAAAGCTATTAGCAAAAACTATACATATAAGAAAACAATTAGTTTTCTTTATATGTATTTAATATGTTTATGTCTAAATTTTACTCATAAAAAGGGCTTCATATATACTATGAAGCCCTTTTTAATGCAGATTTGTGGGTAATTACATCGCAATTTTAATCGTGATATCTTCTTCTCCTACAGTAAACTTTGCATCTCCCCAAGATGGAGGTCCAAATCCAGCACCTGCTCCAGAAATACCATAAGGTTCTTTTGGCATACCACTAGGTTCAAAATCCATACGTCCATTTTCGTTAAAATCGTGTAGGGTGATAATTCCGTATGCTCCAGGGAGTACGTTTTCAAATGTAAGGGTGATTGATTTATTTTCAGGAACATCTTCGGCGGCATCTAGCGGAGCTGCTTTCATAAAAGTAGCTTCATCATATAAGGCAGCAGATACTTTGCCATCATTATTTAAAAGATTCTCAATTTCAATAGTTACGGTAACTCCTTTGTTGTCTTGTGCAAAAGTAATGGTAGAAAATACGAGTGCAATTAGGTAAATAATAGTTTTCATAATGTGTTGTTTTATAGTGTTATTTTTGATTGACAGGATAAAAGTATGTATACGCTTTCGCGAAAGCGAACAAAACCTGCTGAACTGTCAAAAAGGGAGATTGAACTGTAGACAGGGCTATATTCCTGCCAATACCTGTAAAACAACTGTGGTCATTTCAGTATATATCTTTTCGGCTTAATTGTTGAATGTTCATTATTATGTTGACAACTCTTGACATGAAAAACGACAGAGTCCATAAACATTGTTAAATTTATACTAATACATAAACTGATGTGTATGAATTATAATCCTGAAGAAGAAGACAATTTTTCACTTACGCGTTTTGAGTCTATGTTAAAGACCAATAACGTGATGTTTTTTGACTCTGAAGAGTTTGAACGTATAGCAAATTACTACATAGAAGAAGGCAAAATTGCCTTGGCTAGGAAAGCGGTAAAGCTTGGATTAGACCAGCATCCTGCGTCTGTAAATCTTAGATTATATAAAGCAGAGATCTTTATTTTTGAAAATAAATTTGAAGAAGCAAATGCGATACTTAATGAGCTGTATGAATTAGAGCCTACCAATGAGGAGGTGTATATTCAAAAAGCAAATATCTTTAGTAAACAAGACGAACATAAGAAAGCCATTGACTTATTAGAATTAGCTATTGATCTTACAGAAGATCCTTCTGATGTATATTCCTTAATAGGAATGGAGTATCTATTTATAGATGATTTTCAGAATGCAAAGTATAACTTTATGAAGTGTTTAGAACTGGATGATACAGATTATAGCGCACTTTACAATATTATTTATTGTTTTGATTTTCTAGAACAAAGACAAGAAGCCATCGATTACCTCAATATGTTTTTAAATAAAAATCCATATTGTGAAGTTGCTTGGCATCAAGTAGGGAAGCAGTACTTTGATTTAAAAGAGTATGAGAAGGCATTGTCTGCTTTTGAATTTGCTGTTATCAGTGATGATCGTTTTATAGGAGCATATTTAGAAAAAGGAAAAGTCTTAGAAAAGCTAGGTAGGTACAATGAAGCGTTAGAGAATTATCAAATCACTCTAGAACTAGATGATCCTACTTCTTTTGCATTGTTACGCATGGGGAAATGTTATGATAAGTTAGGAAGTGACGAGTTAGCGATTAAGCATTATAAGCGATGTGTACACGAAGATCCATTACTTGATAATGGCTGGATTGCTATTACTGATTATTATAGTAAGCGATTAGATTTTCAAAAAGCACTTTATTATATTAATAAAGCTATTCATATTGATGCAGAAAATGTTTTGTATTGGAAACGGTATGCAAAAATTAATCATCGTTTAAAGTTCTATGAAGAAGCAGAGAAGGGGTATAGGCGTACACTGGAGCTTGGTAACTATGAACTAGAAACATGGCTTACACATGCAGATATCTTATTATTTCTGGAAGAAACAGATGCAGCCATCAT
>CAKZKZ010000855.1 GCA_937124495.1 uncultured Dokdonia sp.
AGTTGTATCTCCAAGTGTCAATTCTAGCAAATAAATACAGATGTATATTTTTCTATGTCAAGAATACAGTTGTTTGCTCCTTGAGGAATATCGGTTTTAGGTACTATGTTTTACCCGTGGTGTCAATAATTTTTATTTGAGCAGAGATACTAGGTATGGCCCAAGAAATATTAAATTTTTCTTTTGATGGATTAAGAAAAACAATAAAACCTTGTGCTATTATATCTGAAACGACTGAAATCCTTTCCTTCTATACATAAACACATTTTAAACTGAAATTAAACCCAGTGATTAGAAAATGACACGCTGTTATGATCTAGATACGTGTTTTTAATGATCGCTCTAGGCATAAAATCATACAGATAAATCTACTGAAAAGACCGATTTGCTAGCCTAAATTATTTCCTAAAATCACTATATACAAGGTTCTTTGTAGTCCAATATATAATAGCACTAAACATGGATATAAAAGAAATTTATAAGAAGAGAAAAGAGATTCTTAATGGTCATAAAAACGAATTATATGCACTTGCAGGAATGATAAATACAGATGATGCAGCTGTATTTAGTGTACGCGAAAAAATATGTAATGAGTGTCCTTTAAAAATAAATAATACTTGCAATACGGGAATGTGGATTCACCCAACAACTATGGAAACCAGAAATTCTAGTAAAGAAGGTTTTATTAGAGGTTGTGGATGTAGATTAAGTGCAAAACAAAAATCAAGATATAGCAAATGCCCAGCAGGATTTTGGGGAGGAGAGTTTGATGCAAAATAGAAGATTCTTAGTATGGAAAAGCACATCATACATAAGGTCTATCTAGAGCTGACAACATCCAGCGTTACCGAAGCACAAAAGTTGAAAGATTCGATAGGAGGCTTTCTGAACTCAGAAGTATTTCCTTTGTTAGAAAAGCAAATTGATGCTATAGATCATGACATGTCATCATATGCCATTCAATTAGATCAAGTACATGTTGAAATTACAGAAAAAGAGGTTCGTTTAAATGATAATTTGAAGTATACCCTTGTCGAAAAAATAGAAGAAGAAGCTCAAAAAGTAATTAAGAATATAGATGATGAGCAAAAGCAAGCTGCATCCTTTGAGAAGAAAGGAAAACGTTTGTATAAGAATGAACATGAGTTAGAGACGTTTATCCATTTCTTAAAAACAGGAACAAACCCTTGGTGGAGTAATGCTTCTATCACAAAACTATTAGCACCCAAAAAGTTCAAAGAATTATTGGTTACGCGTGATTTCACTAAGAAGGTAACAAGAGTACTTAGAGACAAAAGAGTAAGGGATCGTGTTATAAACCAGCTTACAAGAGAGTCTGTAAAGGCCTTGTGTATGGCTATTGCTACAGAGAATAGCACTTTAGTTCAGATAGATGATGCTAGTGTACAAAAAATAAAAAAACGCCCTGTAGTACAACAACAACAAATATGGAAAGAAGTACTCTTTGCCATTGGATATCAAGAGACGATAGATATTATTGCACTGATTGCGACCATAAAGGATAAAGCAACGACCACTAAAGCTGCAGAAAAAAAGAAACAAGATATTGCTATAGCTCAAAAAGAGAAGCGACAACAGCTAGAGGAAGAAATAAAGAAAACTAAAAGTGCTGAAAAAACGGATCAAATAGCGCAAGAACTAGCGGCTCTTGATGCAGAAATAGAGAGAGAAAAAGTAACGAAAGAAAAATTAAAAGAACAAGCATCTCAAGAAGTAGAAAGTATTCCGGAAACAGCAAATCAGTATACGCAGAATGCAGGATTGGTACTTGTGCATCCATTTTTGATACACTTCTTCAGTCACTGTGGTTTATTAGATGAAAACAAGCAGTTAATGAACCCAGAACTATGCGTTCATTTATTGCATTATATCGCAACAGGAAAGACAAAACAAGCAGAAAGTGACATGGCTTTTGAAAAATTCTTATGTGATATTCCTTTGTATAAGACCATCAATAGAGATATTACAATCACCAAAAAACAAAAAGAACAAGTCCATAACCTTCTAAACGCAGTCAATAAAAATTGGGGAGTTTTAAAGACCTCTTCTCATGCATTATTGCGTAATGAGTTCTTGCAACGTTTAGGGAAAATAGAAAAAAACAGTAGCGGTATCACCATACTTATGGAAGGTAAAACGCAAGATATATTATTACGTAAACTCTCTTGGGGAATGGGATTGATCAGACTCCCATGGAAAAAGGAGTTTATCTATGTAAACTGGTAAGTACGATCACAATACCTAAAAGATACTGAAACTACTGTTTTAAAACCTACTGAAGCTACAGATCCAATCAAGCAAATTACTTGGTTTTGGATGACGATCAAGACATCTTTGTAGCTTGGTTATAGGTTGCTTAGGGAAGAAATAAACGCAGGGTCAACTTGCGTTTATGAACCTATTTTATGTATCACACACTATAAATAAATGATAACTATGCTTTCAAAACAGAAGGGCACACAACAAATTTTCGATTATTTAAAAGACGTTATTCTTTGGCGATTAGAGCATACACAAACTCCCTTGAAGGAGTGCCCTTTAAACTATGAATCTGCAAAATTTAAAGGAAGCCATTTAGGAGATTACATAGCAAAACATGAGTTAAATCAAGAAGAAAGAATCGCACTTTTAGTATCCTTAATCGCACATGTATACCCTACTTTTTTAAGAGAGGTGAGTATAGAAAGTGAAAATGGCGTTCTCTATTTTTTCTCCCAAACGCGATCTGATCAAAAAAATGCAGACCCTACAGGAGAAACCATACTCTATGTGTTTGCTGGAGATGATGTAGCTGGAAGAATAAAAGCTCTTCAATTTATACACGAGAATCGATTATTTAACAAATTACAAGCACTTCATATGGCATCCACAGAAAAAGGAGAACCAGCCATACGCGGAAAACTTTTAATCTATCAAGATGCATTTCAAGAAATAGTATTTGGAAGTACAATAACTCCTAAACTCAGTGAAGAATTCCCAGCACAAGAAATTACAACGCAAATGACTTGGGACGATCTCATTTTGCCAGAAGACACCTTAGAAAAACTACAAAATAGTAAGATGTGGCTAGAGCATAACCATACACTATTAGAAGAGTTGGGGATGAAAAAGCGCTTAAAGCCAGGCTATCGTGTATTGTTTCATGGAGCACCCGGAACAGGAAAAACATTAGCTGCAAGTTTATTAGGGAAATATACAGATAAATCAGTGTTTAGAGTAGATCTCTCTGTACTCGTTTCTAAATATATAGGAGAGACAGAAAAGCATTTAGCCAACTTATTTAGCAAAGCAGAAAAGAAAAATTGGATTCTCTTTTTTGATGAAGCAGATTCTGTGTTTGGAAAGAGAACTAATGTAAGAGATGCCCATGATAAGTATGCCAATCAAGGGGTGTCTTATCTATTACAAAAGATAGAAGCATATCCAGGAATGGTTATTCTAGCCTCTAACTATAAAGACAATATTGACAATGCATTTATGCGACGATTCCAGTCTGTAATTAAGTTTGAATTGCCAAAAATGAAAGAACGATTACGTATTTGGAAACATAATATTCCAGAAAAAATAGAACAACACCCTTCACTAAAACTAGACGAAATTGCCTCAAAATATGTCTTGAATGGTTCCAATATTATGAACTGTATACAAGATGCAAGTTTGAAGGCATTGGCAAACAAAGATCGAATACTAACACAAGAAATGATGTTAGAAAGTATAAAGAAAGAATATCATAAAGAAGACAAGGTGTTTTAAAAATGGTGTCATAGAGATATCCTTTTAATCAAGATTTGGGCGTGACCTTCCTCCTGAAAATATTCAGGAAGAAGGTCGGGCTTTACATTGCAATTCCTCGCACTTCCTTACAGTCAGGCTGTGGGATTTTCATTGCAATCCCTCACGCAAAGATCATGAATGCATATTTATGTTAAGGACAATAGATCATGACATGTTTTAAAATATCATAAAAAAAATACGATGAGAACAGCTATACAACCTGAGATAAACGCGCCTACAAGAGGCGCTGTTCAAAATCAGAAAAAATCAAACAATGCAGTTGCCCCAAAAGAGAAGCAACCGCAAAAACAAGAAAAAGGAGTTCCTTCTTCATTGAGTGATGTACTTTTTGGAGTCCCTGAACAAACAAATACAACTGGGCGTAAAGACACAGACTTTAATGCAAAACAAGTAGGACAATTGGCTGCAGATCCTACTGTAGGAATACCAGATATTCTAGACGCACAATTTTTAGATATAGCAAGTATCTCTACACCCAAAAAGGCAACACCAATCGTTGCAAAAGATCCAGTAGTTAAAGGTGTTCCTGCAACAAAAAATGTAGGAGAAGCAACTACGATTGCAGGAAAAACAGAAGGGAAACCAGTTCCAGAAGCCAAAGATAAAGCAGCAGTCCCTGTAACGATAGCAAAAACACCAGAAGAAAATGAAAACTTCCAAGCCTTAAAAATGGAAGTAGGTCAAACAGCACAAGGGCAACAAAAACATGAATCGTCAAGTAGCGCAAGTGCAAAAGCACAAGCAGCAGCACCTTCACCAAGCAATGAGCGTGAGAGTATGGCACAAGCCAAGCAAGTAGATGTCATGGAGCAGCAAGATGCTGAAGAGTTTAGTGCTACAGCTTTTAAAATACAATTACAAAGCCGAATCGCTGAAATGGAATTGCCAAAAGATGAAGAAGCAGCCGATAACTTTGAAGAAAATAACAATATCGCAGAAGTAAATAAAAATGCGATGGGAGATGTGAGTGGTGCTTCACAAAAATCTTCTGGAAAGATTGCAAAAGCTACTGCGGCAAAACCAAATACCGCTGCAGAACCAAAACGAAATGTAGCGAAAATGCCAACGCCTAGATTTGGTAAAAAACCAAGCGTAGGTGGTGCAGGAAAAGCAATGCCGCCTTCACGTACTGCTGCTGAGGTAGAACAACCATTACAAGAGCAAAATAGCACGGTAGATAATGAGATGGCAGCTCACGGAGTAACAGATACCATGTTAGCCAATTCAAATGAAGCGTCCTTCACAGGAGCATTGGCAGAAAAGAATGCAGCCAAAACACAAAGTGACGAAGCCACACAACAATTTAGAACACAAGAAGAACAGGAACAGCAAAACGTACAGCAAAATGCACAACAACAAACCAATGCACAAATTGGCGGGATGAATGCAGCGCGTGTTTCTGGATTGAATAAAGTAGCAGGAAACCAAAAACAAACCGCTTCTAAAAACTCGGTAGAACGTAAACGTATCGCCGATGCTATTAATGGAAAATACGAAGCTGCTAAATCTAAAGTCGATACTATTTTAAAACAACTGGATACCGATGTAGCCAAAGAATTTGTCAAGGGATCTAATGCCGCCAAAAAAGCTTTTGAAGGTCATATTGATACCAAAATGGCAGCCTATAAAAAAGAACGTTATGGAGCTTGGTACAGTTGGAAAAACATTCGTCGCGCAAAAGATTACTTAGCAGGCCTACCAGAAGAAGTCAATGAATTCTTCGTGACGGGAAGAGAGGTATATATCAATACCATGGATGGTTATATTGAAACCATTGCAAATATGGTCGCAGATAGGCTTAATAAAGCAAAACAAGAAATTACCAATGGTAAAAAAGAGGTGCAAGAGTATGTAAGTTCTTTAGATCCTAACTTACGCAAACTTGGTAAAGAAGCAGCTTCTGCCATAGAAGATAAGTTTGATAGCCTAGAACAAACGGTTAATGATAAGAAAGATTCGTTAATAGATGCCTTAGCAGAACAATACGCAGCTAATATTGACAGTGTTGATGCACGTATTGAAGAACTCAAAGCGGCAAACGAAGGACTAGTAAGTAAAGCCTTAGGCGCTTTAAAAGGTGTCTTCGATTTTATTATCAAAGTAAAAAATACCTTAACCAATTTATTGGCAAAAATTGTCGAAGTTGTTGTAGCGATTATTTCAGATCCAATAGGATTCTTATCCAATATGATGGCGGGAGTAGGACAAGGAATTTCTAACTTCTCTTCTAATATTGTGAAGCATTTACAAAGTGGTTTGATAGGATGGCTTACAGGGGCTATGGGCGGTTTAAGTATCACCATGCCAGACGATGTATTCTCTCTGAAAGGGATTTTCTCCCTGTCCTCACAAATCATGGGCTTTACGTGGGAAAGAGTACGTAAAGTAGGAACCAGAGTTATTGGAGAGCCTGTCATGCAAGCCTTAGAAACTGGATTTGAATTGGTAAACATCCTACGTACAGAAGGACTGGCAGGATTATGGGAATACATAAAAGAACAATTCCAGGATCTAAAAGCAACCGTCATAGATGCTGTAATGGATTTGATCCAAACACAAGTGGTACAAGCTGGAATCAAATGGTTATTAGGATTGCTATCTCCAGTAGGCGCTTTTGTAAAAGCAGTGATGGCTATTATAGATGTGGTGAAATTCTTTATAGAACGTGCTGCTCAAATCGCCGAGTTAGTGAACGCTTTTATGGATTCTGTATCTGCAATAGCTTCAGGAAAAGTAGGAGCAGTAGCAGCAGCTATTGAGAATGCCTTAGGAAAAGCAGTCCCTGTCGTGATAGGACTTTTAGCCTCTATATTAGGGATAGGTGGCTTAGCGCGAAAAGTAATCAAGTTCTTTAAGAAAATCCAAAAACGTGTAGAAAAAGCACTTGTAAAACTTTGGAAGAAGATTAAGAAGATGGCGAAGAAATTCTTAAGGAAAATTGGATTTGGGAAGAAGAAGAAAAAGAAGAAGGAACAAAGAGAAGAAACCCGTACTAAGGAGGAAATGCAAGAAGATCTTAGAATTGGAGTGTCTGAAGGTGTTAAGTTGTTAAAAGATGATAGTTTAAATAAAGACGAGATTAAAGAACAACTTCAAATTATAGAAGAGACATATGACTTGAAAGAATTAGAACTTGTAACTAATGGGGTTAAAGATGGAAAAGAAAAGATGCATATTCATGGAGAAGTAAATCCAATATTGGATAGTCCAGTTCAGGAAAGAACAATACCTAAAACAAAAATCACTTATAGTAAAGGAGAGTCCATTGCAAATCCTTTAACAAGTAATAGGGATAATGGAAATGGGACTATTGATATTCCAGGTTGGGCACATGCACAATTATTAAATAAAAAGAATAATGTATGGCGTAAAGGGCATATGATTAGTGAAGCATTAGGAGGTAAAGGAAGTGAAGGAGTTAAAAATTTAGCTATGATTACCCAAAAAACAAACTCAGCGATGTCTAACGGGCCTGAAGACGAAGCAAAAGAGAAAACGGAAGAAGGGAAAATATTAAGTTATAAAACGACTTGGGAAAATCATCCTAAAAATGGAGGAATACAAAATTTTGCTAAATGGATTAAAGTAGAAATAATAGATTTGAAAGGATCTGAACAACCAAGAAATTTTCTGTTTGATGACTTACCGCTGCCAGCAGAAACAGCAGAAGGGGTTACATTTAATTTAAATGAACATGGTCGACCGACTTTAGTAAGACAGTTTGGGTTAAGTGAAACATTTGCTCGTGACTTATTGGCCGAAAAAGATAAAACTAGAGAGAACTTTAAAAATGTAGAAGATATTGAAGAAAGAATGGAAAAGTATTATTCAGGTAAGGGATATCCTAAAAATAGTTCTAAATTTGATAAACTTGGCGAAAATATTGACGCGTTGGAAGCTAAAAGAGAGTCTAATAGTAATTTAATTATTGAATAATGATCATAAATCAATTTTTAGAATGTATTAAGGATTTACAAGAAAATTCTAATATAGAAATAGGTAAGTATGGAAGTCCAAATAGTATAGAACCTTCGAACCCTTCAAATAGAGCTTTAGAGAGACGGCAAAAATCTTTAAAAGATAAAGCTAAAATTACTTTATTAAAAAAAGATTTAGAATGTTTTAATTTATCTAGTATTTCTGTTGGATGGGATAGTCTTCTTGAAGAACCAAAAGATCTTGAAGTATTACGAGGTGGTTTTACTTTTAACGGTATTACCGACGCATTGCTTTTCCCTTCTTCTTTTTGGAAAGGAGGGGTTTCTTTAGCCCCAGATGCTATTATTCCAGATGATTTTAAACATTATGAAAAGCTTAATTGGTTTGAACATTTGCCTACTGGTATAGATGATAGTAAAAGAGGATGTTTTATAAGAGAAGAAGGAAGTTTTCCTCCTCCAATTGCATTCTATAATGGTAGAGGATGGTACACGAAATTAGATTTTGGTTACTATAAATATATAGAGCTATTATTTGAAAACTATGGAATTAAAGGTTGGCAGTTTTTTTATATAGATATTACTTCGGATATGCCAAAAATAGAAAATGTATTAGAAGATATGCGAGTCGCAGTAAAAACATTACCGCAATTATTTCCAAATAAGGATTGGTCATATCATGAGAAAAGGTACCAAGAAACTTTAGATAAGCTAAAATAGTAGTTGTCTTATGAGTATTATTCAAAACCCCACAGTAACTTGTGGGGTTTTTTTCGCGAAAGCGTAGTTTTTGTCACCTGTTTAAGAGAGAGAAAATAAAGAAGACTATCTTCTATCACTACTTCCGTCAAGTTGTAACTGGCAACACTCCAGTAGTGTACAAGTTATACATGTTCAACCCTAAATAATTGATACAGATAATTAATGTGTATCGCTATTTCAGGGCTCGACTTGATCATATTTAAAACCTCCACAGATAACTGTGGAGGTTTTTGTTTTCATGCTAATATGTATGCACATATAAGAGCGTTCTATAATCATAAAATTGATTGCGATTCGCTGTGATATCTTGAATTTTAAAAGAGATATGTCGTCACTATAAGGATGTGATAACTACCAACACATATATGAGTTTTTATGAGCTTAAAAAGGCTTAGAATATACCCTATTTCATATAGTGAATAGGTGTAGAAAGCATCATTAAAATAAGATTTATAAATGCCACTATAAAATGAAGTGTTGTTGTATACGCTTTAACGCTACGCTCTCCCTACGGTCGTGAATCTCACAGGTTCGATTTCGCGAAAGCGTATAAAGAAAAATCACTTAGAAAAAACAGAAAAAGATATCAATTTCAGTACTAGGTCTTAGAGCTTTAGAGGATCATAGTAGTATTTTGTTTGTAAAATGTAATATTGAGTCAAGTATATTACAAATAATAAATATATGATTTTCAGGGATTTATGTTTTATTTGAATGAATTGTTACTGAAGCTACCGATTAGACTGTCACAATTGTTTGTCTTTTGCTTGCATCTCTGCGTATGTTTGTGCTGTGATTAATAAATGACATAAGAAGTACTTCTCCTTTAAAGATCATGACCGTCTTAAATCTAGAGCTAAAGACAGAAAATAAGCTAGTAATGCTAGCAAAAATAAACGAATACTTTTCGATAAAAATAAACTAATAAAAAGAGGAACATGATCTACGATGTATTAAACATACTCAAAAAGGAAATAGGGAACTATCTGGAGGGTAGTGAAGATCTAGTGGTATTAGACAATATGGCCAGAGCTGAAGATACAAATGATACTTCATTGAATAATAATGTGATTATTACTTTACTAAGTACAGAAGAAGAATCTACACTCAAGAATACACCAAGACATGAGATGAAGAATGGTTCTAAAATTTACAAAAGTGGTGCTGCTTATCTCAATTTATATGTCATGGTAGCTGCTAATAGAAGTACGTATGAGATGTCACTTCAAGACATTTCTAAAGTGGTTGAGTTCTTTCAAGACAAATCCATTTTTACAAATAATAACACAGATCCTTCCATTTTTACAAATAGCACTTCAGAATCAAATATTGAAGAATTCAAATTTATGGTGGATCTCAAATCACTACGTATAGAAGAGCTTAGTTATGCTTGGACTGTGTTGGGAGGAAGAACAATGCCTTCTGCATTATATAAAGTGAGTATTGTTAAAGTACAAAAACAGAAAGTAACAGGTGTAGGACCAGCAATTACTACTATTGAAGAAACCACACTTAATCTAACAAAAAATTTAACAGAAAATGAGTAGTACAATCACATACCTACCGATATTCAATCTGAATATTTTACACAATTACTTCTTGGACAAAACTGATAAGGATGGCAATATAGTTGTCTTTAATGATATTCAAAAGCCTGAAGTTTTATCAACATATAATGTGTCTGATTTTCTTCAAGTAATACCGAGTAAAAGTTCGCAAAGAATTCTTAAGAACCATAGAGTAGTTTTTAAAAAATCAACAAATGGGGCTACTTGTTTTATCTCAGTAGATCAAGGAAATAAACCATTAATTGATATTACAGATGCTACAATCGATCTGTTAATCTATAGTAGAGATCCTTCTTTTGAAAAGTATACAGATATTGATACAGTGACCAAGGGAATTTATTTTTTTACAAATGATTCTACAGAAGCAGACAATGAGATTGATGCTTTAGGAAATACCGCTACAAGTCTTGAAGATTATAAAGTAGCAATGAGTATTGATCCAAATAGTAAATACCAAGAACTCTTAAGCGCATTAACAGGGGCAGAACAGCGCTCTTTACTTGGTATTGTATCAATACATCTTAATGACTTACTAGAAGGAGGAGCTGGCACTGTAGGAGATCCAACAGAATTCAAGATAGCTTTAAAGAACAGAAAAACTGTATGGGTGTATCTAGATCAGGATGGTTCTGTAGTGTCAACGACAGGAACAGTACAACCCTTGATGCATAAAGGAAGTATTATACCTAAAGATATAAATGATACTATCATTCCTTATCGTATGGCGACTCCTTTTGATGCTTTTGAGTATCCAACGGATACCAATCTACCCATAGAAACTCAAATATATATATAAATAAGAATTTTTTTAAAATAGATAAATATGTTAACACAATTGAAAACACCAGGTGCATACATAGAAGAGGTATCAAAATTCCCTCCTTCGGTTGCACAAGTGGAAACAGCAATTCCTGCATTTATTGGATTTACTGATAAAGCGATGAGTAAAGTAGCAGATGATTTGCTACAGGTACCAACAAGAATAACATCTATGTTGGAGTATGAAGCTCTTTTTGGAGGAGCAAAAAAGGAAACATTAGAGTTAGCAGATGACCTAACAAAAGGAACATCTCTCGTAATTCCTAACACCATTTTTTTATTTTCCTATGCAATGCAATTATATTTTGCAAATGGAGGTGGTCCTTGTTATATCGTTTCAGCAGGAACGTATGGGACTCATAGTCAAGGAACAGCAAGAGCTGCTTTAAAAGAAGGTTTAGATGCCGTTGCTTTAGAAGATGAACCAACACTTCTTGTATTTCCGGATGCTACAAAAACACTTTCTGAAGTAGATTTTTACGGAATATATGATGATGCATTAACGCAAGCAAACGACTTACAAGATCGTTTTGTGATTATGGATACGTACTTTGGAAATAGTACTGAAGAAACAACAATAGGTCCAGATACAGAGAACACTATTTTTCATTTTAGAAATACGATCTCTGGAGACAAATACGGAGCGGCTTATTTCCCACATTTAAAGACCATATTAAATCCTGTTTTTAGTGAAAGTACTGCTATTGTACATACAGGTACTCTATATGATTATAGTGCTGAAGAGGCAGCTTTATTAAACCTTATAGGTGTTATTGGAACTGATGTTGGTGATGTCGACTTAGAAGAAAATAGAGCAACTGCTTTAGCTATAATAAATACGATAAATGAAACCCACGATAATCCAATTCCTACTACAGATGTAGAGGATGCAATGGATGGTGCTCAGTTGGCTACAGCAGTGAATGAGTCAACGGATGAACTTGATGGAGATAATGTAGGAGCGGCTAGTGGAAAAAAACTAGAAGATCTAAAAGGGACAGCCTTATATAATGAGATTCAAGCAATGATCAATGCAGTACCAGTAGTGATCCCTCCATCAGCTGCGATGGCAGGAGTATATGCTAAGACTGATAGCACAAGAGGCGTTTGGAAAGCACCAGCAAATGTAGGATTGAACTATGTAGGTGGCCCTCCAGAAAACGTAGACAACGCTCAGCAAGATGGACTTAATGTAGATGCTACTGCTGGAAAATCAATTAATGTTATCCGAAAATTTACAGGAAAAGGAACCCTAGTATGGGGAGCAAGAACCTTAGACGGGAACAGTAACGAATGGCGTTATGTGTCAGTTCGTAGATTCTTTAATATGGTAGAAGAGTCTGTAAAGAAAGCTTC
>CAKZKZ010000856.1 GCA_937124495.1 uncultured Dokdonia sp.
TCTTTCTGGCTTTTATACCGTATGGGGTTACATTTATATTGAAAAGTCAAGAAAACTGGCAACGCAAGAGCTGGATACTACTCCCTATTTTCGAAATCTGGTTATTGTTTCTTCCTAACACGCCGTATCTTATCAGTGATTTACAACATTTAAGTTATGCATCTCAAGATATGTTATGGTATGACGCTATGCTGTTGTTTGTATTTGCCACCTATGGCCTGTTTATTATGACCGTAAGTATTCAAGAAATGAGAGGGATTCTTTCTAAAAAAATAGCCACAAAATGGCTACCCATCGTACTCATTTCTATTTTTGTTTTATGCGGATTTGGCATCTATCTTGGTCGGTTTTTGCGATGGAATAGTTGGGATATTTTACAAAACCCGATGGGGCTTTTTGAAGATATTCTCCTACGCATACGACATCCTTTTAGGTATGCACAAACATGGATAGTCACCTTTGGATATGCAGGTATTACAAGTTTATTTTACCTGTGGTACACATCTCTTATAAAAACTAAAAAATCATGAGGTTCAACAAAAAATACTTCCTAGCATTTTGCATTCTTCTCATCATAGAAGTATATATCGCATTGTATGTACATGATCAGATTATCCGTCCGTTTATAGGCGATCTTCTTGTAGTGATCTTGATCTATTGTTTTGTATGTGCTTTCACCAAGTTCCCATATCTTAAAGTAATTATAGCTGTATTATTATTTGCGTATCTCGTTGAAGCTATTCAAGCTACCTCTTTTATAAATTGGATCGGACTATCTGAAAATAAAGTGGCAAAAATCATCCTCGGGAACTCCTTTGACTGGAGAGATATGATGGCATATACTATAGGTGCTGTGTTTATTTTCATATTTGAGAAATTCAATGTAAAATGAAACAAACAAATTATACAATAGAAGTTATTACAATTCCCATACTATTATTCCTCTTCTATATTGCACTTATCATAAATATACCTGGGAAAGGTGCTATGTGTGACCAAGATGCAATAGGAATAAGTATATCAATGTTGATATTTGTTCCTGTCAGTATGGTATTTCTAATTAGAACCCTAAGTCAGCTCTTAAAAAAGAACGATGAAAAATTTAGAAAACTATCTTTGATCATCTTTATATCTCTATCTATTCTAAGTTATGGAGGCTTGAATAAACTAATATTCACTTTTTACTTTGGAGAACTAAAGATCAAGGCATATTCTACTGAAGATCAAATGGCATTTATAGCATTTTATAAAAATGGCACATTCTATAGCGAAGGTTTTGACGCTTCTTGTAACGAACAAATCACAGGAACGTATGAGATGTCAAATACTGATCTCAAATTAAATTACGATAAAAAGTCAGAATTTATTTCGACCAATTACAAACGAAACGGCAATACTTTAATTAGTTTTGATAACAAGAAAGATACATTAATCATAAAATAGAATTTCTACACCTATATGGATTGTCATAAAATCATAAAAGACACATACGTTCAAATTTTGGATATAGAAAACAAAGGTGCCATTGCTACCTACATTCCAGAATTAGGCAAAGTAGATCCTGCTCATTTTGGCGTGTGTCTTACTACAAATGACGGTACTCAATACACCGCTGGAGATGCGCATATTTCTTTTTCTATACAAAGTATCGCAAAGGTATTATCACTCAGTTTTGCTTTGTCATTAGGACACACATCTATCTGGCAACGACTGGATGTAGAGCCTTCTGGGTCGGCTTTTAATTCGTTAGTACAGTTAGAGACAGAAAATGGGATCCCGCGTAATCCGTTAATAAATGCGGGAGCGATTGTGGTGTGTGATATTCTATGCAGTCATTTAAAAGACCCTAAAAATGAATTGATCGAATACATAAGAGATGTTGCTAATGATCCTACGATTAACTTTTCAGATAAGATCGCTCAATCCGAAAAGTCAAATGGCTATCGCAATGTTGCTTTGGTCAATTTTATGAAGTCTTTTGGTAATATCAAAAATGATGTCAACCAAGTCATTGACTTATATTTTTATCTTTCTTCAATAGAAATGACGTGTTGCCAACTCTCTAAAACGTTTGGATATCTAGCTAACGGCGGCAAGCAACTCATCACCAATAAAGAAATTTTAACACGTTCTCAGTCAAAACGTGTAAATGCCATTATGCAAACCTGTGGGTTTTATGATGCAGCGGGTGTGTTTGCCTATCATGTCGGGTTGCCTGGTAAAAGTGGCGTAGGTGGTGGTATTGTTGCCGTGCTTCCAAATGCATATACGATTAGCGTTTGGAGTCCAAAATTGAATGAAAGAGGAAATTCGTATCGTGGCATGAAATTTCTAGAGCTATTTACAGATACCACACACGAAACTATTTTTTGATTCTTTTTTACTGAGTACGCTTTCGCGAAAGCGTATACTAGATGATTTTCAAAAGTCACACCTTTGTAGCACGCAACATTTCTCGTTTTCCTGGAGGTCCTGGCAAACGTTCGACTTCAAAACCTACGGCTTGCATGGCTCTACGTACACTTCCTTTGGCTGCGTAAGTAACTAAGACGCCGTTTTCGCGTAAAGCGGTATACATTTTTTTAAAAATAGTTTCTCCCCAAAGTTCTGGTTGCACTCTAGCACCGAAGGCGTCAAAATATACAAGGTCAAACGCATCTTGATCTACGATATCTTCAAAACGTTGTTCGCGTTTTGTCAATTGAAACGAGACAGTTATCTCTTCTTCAGACTCCCAGTTCGTATCATGAAGGGTATCATATATAACTTGCGCATCTTTATCTTCTAAAAGAGATACATAGTCCATTACCTTTACCTCTTCTGGAGAAATAGGATAGGCTTCTACACCTGTATACGCAATAGAAGTTTGTGTTTTTTGAGCTTCAAAAAACGTCAATAATGCGTTGAGTCCAGTTCCAAAGCCCATCTCTAAAATAGCGATAGGCGCATCTTTTTGATACGATGCTTTAGATAAATAATGATCCAATCCCATTTTCAAAAACACATGATTTGCTTCTTGAATCGCTCCATGCTTACTATGGTACTGCTCATCCCATTCAGGAATGTGAATGGTTTTTGATCCGTCGCCTGTAATGATGATTTCTCGCTTCATGTTAGGGTATTATAATTTATTACTGTAAAATTCTCATTTCCCCTACCTTAATTGTTCTCATGTTTTTTGTGGTGAAAGGATCATATTCACTATTCTCTGAAAAATGAGGATATGCCAATTCAATTACAATTCCTCCACATTCAAGAAAATCTCTTATTAATTTATAAGTCATTATCAAGACAGATACATACATTCCACCTGTATCAATAAAGATTTTTTTATGGCTTTGCATTAGAATAAAAATCTTAAAAAAACGAAGTTCTTGTTCTGGCAAATGTTTTAGTTTGGTTTCTTTACGTACCTTCTGATAAGAGTTTAAGTTATAATTCTCTATTAAACTTTCTATTTTCTCGAGTGAAATATTGTTTTTTAAAAAATACCCTTCAATAGTTGTTGAAAATAGCAAAGTTTCAATTCTATTATTCTCTTTTAAGGTTTTAAAAGTTGCTACATTCTGTATACTAGATTCTTTTTCTAGAATTCTTCTTAACAAACCTATTTTTGAATGATGAGAAATACCTAACTCTATTCTGTAATGCTCTCCTTGATTAATTAGAATTTCAGGAATTAAAATTTCATCAAAATTTAATTCTGATATTTTGATACTAGCTTGTTTATATAATGTAGACAAAAAACTTATTTCTTCATTAGAACACCTTCTGCCATAAGTTTCAGCTCACGTTTTGGTGTTGTAATGGCTGCAATATCATCGGCAGACATACCACCATCTTCTGCTAAATGCTGTTGTTCTTCTACTGAAGTTTCTTCTACAAAGGCTTTTCCTTGAACGATTGCTTCTCCTGCCGCATCTGTAGGTACAAAAAATGCATAATCTTTAAATTTTACAAATACCTCTTCCTCTTCCCCTAGATCAAGACGCATCCAACATCCTTTACTTTTACATACCGCATCAATAGGTGCTTGAAATTTTACAGCAACCGTATCACCAGATTTTAGGTTTTTGTATTGTTCTTTTATCGTTGAGATAGCGATTAGATTATCTGCTGTAATGGCATCACCATAGGTTGTATAATCTACTTGTGCTTTATCACTTGTTGTAGCTACTTCTACAACTGCGTCTTTAACTCCTGTTTGCTCTTTACAACTTAAAGAAATAAGAGCAATGACTACTATGATTAGTTTTGTTTTCATCTGTTTACTTTTTTTTAATGGATTAAATATTTAAAAAATTAAAACACATTCAAGAACGTTTATTAGCTTTCTTGATTCCTTTATTTTGGATTATTAAATGAAGGAAATTACTACTCGTCTCATCTTTTAAAACATCTTCATTAATTATATTACAAAATTATGAATTTATAAACATCTCTGGAGGGTTAAATTCTTAAATTTGCACAATGAATATAACTAGTACAATGAACATTACAAAAGCAGAGAAGAGTAGAATTAATGAAGTAGATTTTAACAATCTTACTTTTGGGAGTGTTTTTACAGACCACATGTTCTTTTGTGATTATAAGGATGGTGCTTGGCAACAGCCTCAAATTGCGCCTTATGGACCTATTACCATAGATCCTAGCGCGAAAGTTTTTCATTATGGGCAAGCTGTTTTTGAAGGTATGAAAGCTTTTAAAGATGATGCTGGTGCTACCTGGTTATTCCGTCCAGAAGAAAACTGGGAACGTATCAATACATCTTCTGAGAGACTAGCGATGCCGGCATTTCCTAAAGAATTCTTCTTTGAAGGACTCAAAACACTTCTTGATTTAGATAATGATTGGATAAAATCTGGCGATGGTAATGCATTGTATATTCGTCCTTTTGTGATTGCAACACAATCTGGTGTGTCTGCTTCTCCATCAGATCAATATCGATTTATGATTATTTGTGCTCCAGCACAAGCTTATTATTCTGAAGCCGTAAGTGTCCTTTTTGCTGAGAAATTTAGCCGTGCTGCCGATGGTGGTGTTGGTTTTGCAAAAGCCGCAGGAAATTATGCATCCCAATTCTATCCTACCAATCTTGCCAAAGAAAAAGGATATCAACAAATTGTTTGGACAGATGCAAGTTCTCATGAGTATCTAGAAGAAGCAGGGACTATGAATGTATTCTTTAGAGTGGGTGACACCTTACTTACCGCTCCAAATAATGATCGTATTCTAGACGGTATTACCCGTAAGAGTATTATACAATTAGCAAAAGATGCAGGCATAAACGTAGAGGTACGTCGTGTGAGTGTTTCAGAAATTGTTATTGCTGCACAATCTGGAGAGCTTAAAGAAATCTTTGGTGCAGGAACCGCTGCCGTTGTTGTTCCCTTTAAGAGTTTTGGATATCAAGATAAAGACTATGATCTTTCTCCAGTAGAAAATAGCTACGCTTCTCAATTCAAAAAAGCCTTAAAAGACATACAGTACAATCGTGCTGCAGATCTACACGGATGGAGATATGAAGTAAAGTAAGTTGATGAATTGATGAGTAAAAAACAATCTATTCTTTTATAAAACAATGCTTTCACAAGCGACTTATACCCTTTTTACATACATTATAAATTAGAGTATTACTCTAATTTATATTTCAAATCAATCATTTCGACACTATTTTCGCGAAAAGCGAAAATCACTCAATCAATTTCCCATAACAGTTTCCCCTCTAGTAAGAGGGGATTAAGGGGTGTGTTACACATAACTACAAGCTAAGCGCTAACGACTAATAGCTAACAGCTACAGACTTTTTCGTACCTTAGTTCCACTAACCAAAACAGTACATAGAATGCGACGTGGTGGCGGAATGAAAATAAGGCTCCTTATAGGAGTGGCTGTAGTTGCTTTTGCTCTTATTAAAAACTGTAGCAATAAGCAAGAAAACCCTTATACTGGGACTGTACAATCCATAACAATGTCTCCAGAACAGGAAATAGCGATTGGACTTCAACATGCACCAGCTATGGCAGAACAACATGGTGGATTATATCCTGATCAAAAATTACAAGCAACAATAGATAACATAGGCAAAAAACTGGTAGATCATACAGTAGCTAGGGAATCTCCGTATCAATTTGAATTTCATTTATTAAGAGATGATCAAACGATTAACGCTTTTGCACTTCCAGGTGGACAGGTATTTATTACTTATGCTCTACTTTCTAAATTAGAAAATGAAGATCAAGTCGCGGGTGTATTAGGACATGAAATTGGACATGTATTAGGAAAACACAGTGCAGAACGTGTGGCAAATTCTGAAATGTGGCAAACCATCTCTATGGGCGCCGAAGTTGGCGGAGGTATGGGACAAGCCGCAGGGAGTATAGGTCAAAATATTCTTCTTGGAAATGGGCGTGATGACGAACTAGAAAGTGACGATCTTGGCGTCCGATTTATGATACGTGCGGGCTATAACCCGTATGAAATGATTAAAGTGATGCAAGTATTAAAAGCCGCAGCTGGCCCTAATCGTCAGCCAGAATTTTCAAGCACACATCCCGATCCGGACAATCGTATGGAAAAGATTAAGGAATCTATTGATAAATATGGCTATCAGGGCTAAAACGTTTTCGTTAAAAGCATTCCAAAACCTCGCTTAAGCGAGGTTTTGTTTTTTATCTTTACAACTACAAATCATATTCATGAATAAGAAAACGATCTTGATGATACTCGATGGCTGGGGCATGGCTCCAGACAAAAAAGTATCGGCTGTAGACCACGCACAAACACCTTTTATAGATAGCTTATACACAAAATATCCACATGCACAATTACTCACGCATGGAGAACACGTAGGGCTTCCTGATGGACAAATGGGCAATAGCGAAGTAGGCCACATGAATCTTGGTGCCGGTCGGATCATCTATCAAGATTTTGCAAAAATAAATTTAGCGCTTAAAAATGATACCCTCAAGAATGAGAAGGCACTTACAGATGCTTTTACGTATGCTAAAGAACATAATAAACCCATTCACTTTATGGGATTGTTATCAGACGGTGGTGTACACTCACATATCAATCACTTAAAAGGACTTATCAAAGCAGCGAGTGATGCCGGTGTACCACAATCGTATATTCATGCATTCACAGACGGCCGTGATGTAGACCCAAAATCAGGGAAGGCATTTGTGGAGGATATATCCGCTTTCGCGAAAGCGCACCAAACAAAACTCGCATCTGTCATAGGCCGTTACTACGCTATGGACAGAGATAAACGCTGGGAACGTGTCCAAATGGCGTATGACCTTATTGTACAAGGAGAAGGAACACCTACCGAAAATCCAGCAGAAAATATACAAGCCAGCTATGATGCCAATGTAACCGATGAGTTTTTACAACCCTTGGTTTGTACAGAAAACGGAAAATCTATTGCAACATTACAAGATGATGATGTAGTGATCTTTTTTAACTTTAGAACAGATCGTGGTCGCGAACTCACAGAAATGTTGTCCCAAAAAGATTTTACAGAGCAAGGCACTAAAAAATTACCATTGTATTATGTCACCATGACCAATTATGATGATACTTTTTCGGACATGCACGTTGTATATGACAAAGATAACTTGACAGATACCTTAGGAGAAACACTAGCAAAAGCAGGTAAAAAACAGATTCGTATTGCCGAAACAGAAAAATATCCGCATGTCACTTTCTTCTTTAATGGAGGAAGAGAAACTCCTTTTGAAGGAGAGTCACGGTTACTTTGTCCGTCGCCAAAAGTAGCTACGTATGATCTGCAACCAGAAATGAGCGCGTATGAGATACGTGATAAAATCATCCCTGAAATTAAAAAAGGAGCTGTGGATTTTGTTTGTTTAAACTTTGCAAATCCAGATATGGTAGGGCATACAGGTGTAATGGAAGCCGCTATAAAAGCTTGTGAAACCGTAGATAGCTGTACAAAAGACATTGTAACTGCTGCACAAGAACAAGACTATACCGTGATTATTATTGCAGATCACGGAAATGCGGAGACAATGATCAATCCAGATGGAACACCAAATACAGCGCACACCACAAATCCAGTCCCAGTTATTCTAGTAGACAAAGACATAAAAATCATAAAAGATGGTATTTTAGCAGATGTTGCTCCTACTGTTTTAAAACTAATCGGAGTACCGCAACCCCCAATAATGGATCGCACACCTCTTGTCTAAACATTTGAAAAAAAACATATGAAATCAAATATATTCCTAGCCTTACTTACTGCCTCTTTAATCACCTTCACTTCTTGTAATCAAAAGAAAACACAAAAAGAAGTGGCAGATACCTCTGTAGAAATTACTACTGAAGATACTTCAGAATTCGACCTTATAGATGATAATGGCGACCCTATTATTGTGGGTGTACAAAAGCGAGCAACTTTAGAAAGTGATCCTTATAAGAAATGGTTTGATATAGGGTATAAAGAACATACACTAGATACTATTACTGTTCATACCATAAAGGATGATCTTGCTGCAGCTAACATTACTGTATTTATGGGAACTTGGTGTGAAGATAGTCAAAGAGAAGTTCCAGCTTTTTATAAAGTATTAGATCTTGCTGGAATAGATGCGTCTACAGTAAAGATTATTACCATTTCTGAAGGTAAAGATGCTCCAGAAGATCTTATAAAAGAAAACGATATTCAATATGTACCTACCATTATTTTTGAGAACAATGGAAGCGAACTGGGAAGAATTGTAGAGTATTCTATCGTACGTATGGAGAGAGCTATGGCAAAAATTCTTTCTGGAGAAGGGTATAAACATCCATATGCTAACTAAAATAGAGTCCTTTTTTGCACTTTTTCACTATCCTAAAAAATAATTTTAAAATTATTTTTTAGGATAGTGAATGCAATAAACAAACAATAAATCACTAAAAATCAGCATTGTCTATTCTTCACACATGTGATTTTTAAATTAACTTTTTAAAATACAGTATTCCGTTTTATTAAAATAAAACCTCACCTATTTTGATGTAAAACCATTCATTTTATTGAATTAAATTAGTTACACTCTTTTATGTAATTAACAATAATTAAGATATTATTTTGAATCTAAATATTCTATTTCATCTTTAGTATGTAATTGATTTCACCTGCATAACAATTTAAGGAATAATAACTGTGTACATCTTTTACACCTCAAAAAATAACACTTCTCAATAGTTCCTTTTTTTTAACATAATCTTATTAAAAAAATAACTCAAGAGTAAGTCTCAAACGGACTCGCTTTACTTCTTTTACAAGTGCTACGAAATTGTTAAAATTCATACAATCAATTAATTACAGACGAAAAACATATACATTTGACAAGAGCTCCTAAACTCAATAAAAGTAATTTGATAGTTAAAAATATTCTCTTGCAAGGAATAATAGACATCAACCTTGAGTGTCTCTAAATGATCAAGGATACTATAATTTTTAAAAAAAATAATTATGTTAAAAAAAATTTCAAATTTAGGTGACTCATTAGGCAAAAAAGAACAAAAAGAAATTACAGGAGGGCGTTTTGCCTCTATAGATGATGGGGCTTCTTTCCCATGTAATTGTAGTAATGGTACTTCTACCACAGTAAGTTCAATACAAGAATGTATAGATTTCTGTTGCTAAGATAAATTAAAAGAGGCTAGTCAATTATTTTGGGGAGTCTCTTTTAAAAAAATTAGATATCAAAAATTATTATACAAACATCAATTTCTGTTTAAATTTTAAAAAAATAATTATGCTAAAAAAGATTTCAAATTTAGGTAACTCATTAGATAAAAAAGAACAAAAAGAAATTACAGGAGGACGTTTTGCTTCCATAGATGATGGAGCTTCTTTCCCTTGTTATTGTAATGGTTCTCTTGTAGGTAATGCAAGTACAATTCAAGGGTGTATAGATATGTGTCCCTGCTAGGACGTAAGCACATGGTGATCTTTATTTTTTAAAAAATCACTATATGTTATAAAAATAAAAAAAGAGACCAACACTTCTGTTGGTCTCTTTTTCATGTCACAAACAAGCTTAAATAGATGTATATACATCTATTTTCCAGAGATCAACACCTCAATAAGCTAAGAAGAAAAGTTGAAAATTTCATATAAAAAAACTTGTATTAAACTCGCTTTTAAGAGCTAAAGACACGAAATATTTTAGTCATACACTCATAAAACATCCTGTTACACTTAAAATTATATATAAAATATATTTATTTCTATATATTGGGGTCAGAATTCAATTACTAACCAAAAAGATAGCAAAGATCAAAATAACCATCAAGATCTGATTATCTAAAAAATTAAATGTATGGAATGGTATTTAAAAGTCGTTAGAGATAACTACGCAAATTTTGAAGGAAGAGCGAGACGTCAAGAATATTGGATGTTTACGTTATTCAATATAATTATGATTCTTCTACTTTATATTCCTATGATTATAGGCACTGTTATAGAAAGCGAAACTCTCATATTTATAGGCGCTGGTTTGGTTATTATATATGCCCTTGCTATGATAGTCCCTTCTATTGCCGTCGTTGTAAGAAGATTACATGACCAAGATAAAAGTGGCTCTTATTATTTTATAGGATTTATACCTTTTATCGGAGGTATCTGGATGCTTATTTTAATGATCACAGAAGGAACATCTGGACCTAACCAATATGGAGAAGATCCAAAAGCTGGAGGTATTTCATAACTATTTTCTCTACACTATTAAAAGCGTTTAAAACATCTGTTTTAGACGCTTTCTTATTTAATCCAGATTATGCAATAGAAAATCTATTACATAATCCAGGTTTGACTACATTCTTCTTATCAATTATTTTATACACACTACCTTTTCAATTTTGTAACTTTGCACCAAATTGATTTCCATTGGATAAAAAGACAATAGCTATAGATTTTGACGGAACCATCGTAACAAATGCGTATCCAGATATAGGAAAGCCTTTATTATTTGCTTTTGATACCTTAAAAAAAATTCAAAACGAAGGACATACACTTATTTTATGGACGTATCGTTCAGGTCCTAAATTGGAAGAAGCCGTTGCTTTTTGTAAAAAAAACGGAATTACTTTTTATGCAGTAAACAAAAGCTATCCAGAAGAAGAAATCAGTTCCAATATAAGTAGAAAGATAAATGCTGATGTATTTATAGATGACAGAACTATCGGTGGTATGATGGGTTGGGGAGCGATATATCATCTTCTTACACAAAAAAATGGCCCGTCTATAAAATCTAATCTTAAAAAACAAAAAACAAAAAAAGGATTCTTATCTCGTATGGAAGATATGTTTAAGGACCTAAACGATACAGACCAATGATTATTCAGAAAACCAGAGAAGAAATAGAGCTCATGAGAGAAAGTGCTCTTGTGGTATCACGCACACTAGGAATGCTTGCTGAAGAAGTAAAACCAGGAGTAACTACCCTATATCTTGACAAGCTTGCCGAAGATTATATACGTAGCCAAGATGCTATTCCTGGGTTTTTGGGGTTATATGATTTTCCAAATACACTCTGCATGAGTCCTAATCAACAGGTAGTACACGGGATTCCTAATGACAAACCGCTTGTAGAAGGAGATATTATCTCTATAGATTGTGGCGCTATAAAAAATGGTTTCTATGGAGATCATGCGTATACTTTTGAAATAGGCGAGGTAACACCTGAAGTAAAAAAATTACTAGAAGTTACTAAAGAATCTCTTTACAAAGGAATTGAACAGCTTAAAATAGGTAATCGTGTAGGTGATGTAGGCTATGCCATTCAGAAATACACAGAAGATCATGGATATGGTGTGGTGCGTGAACTTGTAGGTCACGGCCTTGGAAAAGTCATGCATGAAGCTCCAGAAATGCCTAACTATGGAAAAAGAGGGCGTGGTAAAAAATTTATAGAAGGTATGGTCGTTGCCATAGAACCTATGATCAACTTAGGCACAAAAAACATCAAACAACATAGCGACGGATGGACCATTACGACGCGTGATAACAAACCAAGTGCCCATTTTGAGCACGATGTTGCTATTGTAGATGGAAAACCAGAACTACTCTCTACCTTTTCATACATCTATCAAGCACTCGGTATAGAAAGCGATGAGGAAACCCCTTTTCGTCAACAAGCATTGGTCATCTAATAGATGAAAAAGCTTTTTAAATTTTTCCTGAATGCCATCCCAAGACCATTACTCATTAGATTGAGTTATGTGATCCGACCTATATTTGCGCTATTTTTA
>CAKZKZ010000857.1 GCA_937124495.1 uncultured Dokdonia sp.
AAACCTCAAAATCAGACACACCTGACCCTGCGTTCTGTAACGCTAACATCATGTCAAAAATAGCACTTCTGCCTATATCACGCTTAAAATCCAAATCCTCTACCAGACGATCAAAAGGATACATCTGATGGCTATAACTAGCCAGGGTCGTTTCTTTTACGTTATCATATACTGAAATAAAATTCTCCTCAGGATCTAAATGATTTCTAAGAGCCAACGTGTTTATATAAAAACCTATCTGATCTACTAAATCTGGATGATCTCTTCCTGCTACTGGAGTACCAATAATAATATCTTGATCCGAAGTATATTTATGAAACAAAATATTACATACAGACAATAATCCCATAAACAGACTACCTTTTTGTTCACTACAAAAGGCCTTTAAACTAGTCGTAGTAGCCTTTGACACATACATTCTTAAAGTATGCCCATTATTGGTCTTAACTGACGGACGTAAGCTAGAAGTAGGTAAATCCAATACTGGTAATTCACCTGATAATGTATCTAGCCAATATGTTTTATCTATATCACTCGATGCTTCTTCTAATTGTGATAATTGCCAAGCTGCATAATCTTTGTATTGAATAGGTAGATCTGAAAGCTTAGACGCTTCTCCTTTTTCAAAAGATTCATAAAAACTTAGTACATTTTTTGACAAAACATCAATTGACCAACCATCACAAATAATATGATGCATATTGTAATAAAACACGTAATGATCATTACTTAGTTGAAGTAAGCTTGCGCGAAATAATGGGCCATCTGATAAATCAAAAGGTTGGTAGGTATCATTTTTAATATATGATGCTACTCTACTTTCTTTATCATCAAAACTTCTGAAATCTTTATAATCGATTTCAAAACCTAAGGATTCACTTGAACAGATATATTGACGAACTTCTCCTGATTCATTTAATTTAAAAACGGTACGTAAAATCTCATGACGATTCAAAGTCGCCTCAATGGCACGACTAAAACATGTGACATCATAAACTCCATGTAAATCAACCTGAAAAGGCATATTATAAACCTCAGACCCTCCTTCAAACTGACTTAAAGTCCATAACCTATTTTGACCAGCAGATACTGCATAATTATCAGATTCAGGGATAGGTTCTATAAGTTGAAAATCCTTTTTATTAGAATTCTCACTTACTTTAAGTAGCTTGATTAATTCGCCTTTATTTTCAGAAATATGGACCTTATCTTGTTCTGTTAAAGAACTTGTGTCTCCAATTACTCTTAAATTTTCTCCTGAGTCATCGAGTAAAATTTGAATATTTTTACTCGATAAGCTTTTAATAATATTTTTAATTTCCTTCATCTTAATTATATCTTATTTCGTCAAAAACTAATTACTTTATTTACTATCAAATACAGGCTAGATATAACCTACATAGGTATTCTCAACACACTATTTACTGAATGCTTTTTTTCGTATTTCGAAAATTATTGTTGGACTTTTTTTGCGGATAGCACTTCACACATATACACCTAATAAAAAGCGATATATATGTACAGATCGTTACAATTCTCTATGGAATTCTTGTTACAAAAAAATCAAATAATTCTTTTTTTAAAAGATCAATTCTTCGCCTTTCATTGTAGTCTTCAGTTGACTACTTAACATTTGCATGGACTCTATATAGTCCGCCAAATTAGATATTGTCGGTTCTTTATATACTTCTTCTAGTTCAATTTTAATATTAAAGTTTTTTTGAACCAGGAATACCATGCTTAATGCTTTTAAGCTATGTCCTCCCAAAATAAAAAAGTCATCTTCTACTCCAATCTTGTCTATCCCCAAAACCTCTTCCCAGATGGCAACTAGTTTTTCTTCTAGTTGATTACTTGGAGCCACATACTCTTTCTTTACAATGTTTTCAGTATCTACAACTGGTAATGCTTTTTTATCAATCTTACCATTAGGAGTTAGTGGAATTTCTTCTAACGCTATGAAGTAACTTGGTAACATATACTCTGGTAATATTCTACTTAAAGAAGAGCGTAATGCCTGTTTATCAATCGTTTTTTTACTCACAAAATAACAAACAATAGCATCACTACCGTACACATTATTTACTGCAATAACATTAGTATCAATATCCTTGTGAAGCTGAACAGCATGTTCTATCTCTCCTAATTCTATTCGATACCCTCGTATTTTTACTTGATTATCCTTTCGACCTAAGTACTCTACAGTACCATCTTCTAACCATCTTCCAAGATCTCCTGTTTTATATAACTTCTTCCCATCTAGAAAAGGATGATCGATAAATTTCTCCTCGGTTAGTGCCGGATTATGTAGATATCCTCTTGACAATCCATCTCCAGAAATACAAATCTCACCAGCAACTCCAATAGGTTGTGCAGCCAATTCTTCTGATAAGATATAAAACTGAGTACCATCTATGGGTTTACCAATAGGGACAGAACGTTCATAAGGACCAACTACTCTTTGACAACTACTATATGTCGTGTCCTCTGAAGGTCCATATAAGTTTCTAATCGCTATCCCAGAGTCTTGAAAATGCTCAGCCAATTTCATTGGAAAAGCTTCTCCTGCCAAGTTAATCGCAACCACATGATCAAATGACACATTTCTATCCAATAATGCTTGCACTACCGAAGGAACTGTATTTATCAATACTTTGCGGTCCTCTGTTATATAATCACTAACGGCAAGTCCATTCTCAAGTAATCGTATTTGTTTTCCTATACTTAACGGATAAAAAAGTTCATATACAGACAAATCAAAGCAATGAGATGTTACTGCATATAATATATTAAAATCCGTATTTTGAAATTCTCTTATGGACCAATGTAACATTGCAGAAGCACTGCTATGTGTAATCATAACTCCTTTAGGTTCTCCTGTAGATCCAGAAGTATAAATCACATATGCTAAACCTTCTGGTTTTAATGAAATCGCAATACGCTTTTTAGAAATATCTTTTTCTTTGATAAACGCAGAAATAAAATTAACATCTATTGTTATTTTACATTTACTATCGTTCTCTATGTATGCAATACGTTGCGCTGGATAGCTTATATCCATAGGCACATAAGCACTTCCCGTTTTTAATACTGCTAAAAGCGAAATAAATAACCACTCATCACGATCCAACTTCACACCTATTAGGTCTTCTTGTTTTACATCATATTGATCTAACAAGTAATTTGTTAACTTATTAGACATCTCATCTAGTTCTCTATAAGTAAACTCCTTAACACCAACCACCATAGCGATCTTTTCTGGTGTTTTCGTTGCTTGCGCTACAAATAAATCTACCATTGTAGCCTCTGGACAATCTACAGAAGTTACATTAAAATCAACGAGTACTTGTGTTTCTTCTGCTACACTTAGATACTGAATATTCTGTATATTCTGTGTTGGATTTTTAATACCTCTTAACAAGAAATTTTCTAAATGAACACATAGTTTTTCTATAAAATTTAATTCATAAATGTCTGTGTTATATTCTACCTGTAATGAAAAATCATCATTCTGTTTAGAGAAAACTAGACTTACATCAAACTGACTTACGTTACGATGACTATTTGTATATCCACTTATTTCCAGGCCTTCTACGTGTAGATCTTGTTCTCCAAGTATATTTTGCTGATTTTGAAACACCACCATAATATCAAACAATGCAGAACGACTTGTATCTCTTTGTAGATGTAGTGCATCCACCAAGGTATCAAACGGATATTCTTGATGTGTGTAAGCGTCTAGTAACGTTCTTTTTTGAATCTCTAATAAGGTTTCAAAAGATACATTCTTATCAAATGCTGTACGAATAGCTAATGTATTAAGGTACAACCCTATTTGATGCTCCAGATCCGTATGATCTCTTCCTGCCATTGGCGTTCCTAAGATAATATCACTCGTATTTGTATAGCGTGAGAACATTCCATTAAGAGCAGCCATGATGACCATAAACTCACTTACATGATTCTTTTCTGAGAAGGAAGAAATAACTTCACTGAACTCCTTAGAAAATGTATGTGCAAAATAGTCTCCATTATATGTTTTTATTGGTGGCCTTGTTTTCCAACTAGGTAGATTTACTATGGGTAATTCCCCGCTAAATTTATCTAACCAATACGCTTCTGAAGCAGACATCTTAGCTTGCTGTTCTTTTCCAGCTAACCACTCTGAATAATCTTTGTATTGAATAGATAATTTTGGTAATACAATGTCTTCTCCTTTTAATAAAGCATTATACAACATCATAAACTCTCTACTCATCACTTCCATAGACCAACCATCACTAATGATATGATGCATATTTAGCACCAACAAATGATCCTCTGTCGCTAGTTGAATTAAATTTGATGTGATTAGTGGTGCTTTACTTAAATCAAAACAATGTGTATACGTATCATTGATCATAGTAGACACGGCTACATCTTGATTTTTAGCCTGCGTAAGATCATGTACAGCAATAGCAACTTTAAGACTGTTTGAAGGAAGGATGTATTGCCTAATCTCTCCTTGACCATTATCTTTAAAACAAGTGCGTAAACTCTCATGTCTCTCTATTAAACGTCTAAAAGCTTCTGTAAACAAATCAATATGAATAGTTCCTTTTAATTGAAAAACAATAGGAATATTATAAGCGGCACTCCCTTCTTTAAACTGACTTAGCGCCCATAATCTATATTGAGAAGATGTTAATACATAACTATCTTGTTCTTTAGCTTTCGGAATAGCAACATGCACACCTTTCTTTACTTGTGTTAGTATTCCAGAAATTGTAGGATGTAAAAACATATCTTTTACAGATACTTCCAACCCTAACTCTTTTTTAATTTTATTAACGATCAACGTCACTTTAAGACTATGTCCTCCCAAAATAAAAAAGTCATCTTCTACTCCAATCTTGTCTATCCCCAAAACCTCTTCCCAGATGGCAACTAGTTTTTCTTCTAGTTGATTACTTGGAGCCACATACTCTTTCTTTACAATGTTTTCAGTATCTACAACTGGTAATGCTTTTTTATCAATCTTACCATTAGGAGTTAGTGGAATTTCTTCTAACGCTATGAAGTAACTTGGTAACATATACTCTGGTAATATTCTACTTAAAGAAGAGCGTAATGCCTGTTTATCAATCGTTTTTTTACTCACAAAATAACAAACAATAGCATCACTACCGTACACATTATTTACTGCAATAACATTAGTATCAATATCCTTGTGAAGCTGAACAGCATGTTCTATCTCTCCTAATTCTATTCGATACCCTCGTATTTTTACTTGATTATCCTTTCGACCTAAGTACTCTACAGTACCATCTTCTAACCATCTTCCAAGATCTCCTGTTTTATATAACTTCTTCCCATCTAGAAAAGGATGATCGATAAATTTCTCCTCGGTTAGTGCCGGATTATGTAGATATCCTCTTGACAATCCATCTCCAGAAATACAAATCTCACCAGCAACTCCAATAGGTTGTGCAGCCAATTCTTCTGATAAGATATAAAACTGAGTACCATCTATGGGTTTACCAATAGGGACAGAACGTTCATAAGGACCAACTACTCTTTGACAACTACTATATGTCGTGTCCTCTGAAGGTCCATATAAGTTTCTAATCGCTATCCCAGAGTCTTGAAAATGCTCAGCCAATTTCATTGGAAAAGCTTCTCCTGCCAAGTTAATCGCAACCACATGATCAAATGACACATTTCTATCCAATAATGCTTGCACTACCGAAGGAACTGTATTTATCAATACTTTGCGGTCCTCTGTTATATAATCACTAACGGCAAGTCCATTCTCAAGTAATCGTATTTGTTTTCCTATACTTAACGGATAAAAAAGTTCATATACAGACAAATCAAAGCAATGAGATGTTACTGCATATAATATATTAAAATCCGTATTTTGAAATTCTCTTATGGACCAATGTAACATTGCAGAAGCACTGCTATGTGTGATCATAACTCCTTTAGGTTCTCCTGTAGATCCAGAAGTATAAATCACATACGCCAGGTTGTTAGGTTGTAAAGAAATAACAGGTAATTTATTTGAAATAGGGCTAGACCGAGCGAAGGCTGATACCAAGTTGTCATCAATCGTAACTTTACAATTGCTGTCCCTTTCTATATAGTCTATACGTTGCGCTGGATAGCTTGTATCCATAGGCACATAAGCGCATCCTGACTTAAGGACAGCAAGTAAAGAAATAATCAACCATTCGCTACGATCTAACTTTACACCTATTAGATCTTCTATATTTAGTGTATAATTTGATAATAAATAATGAGCAAACTCATTAGACAATGTATCTAGTTCTTTATACGTGATTTCCTTTTCTCCAAAAACAATAGCTACTGCATTTGGCGTCTCTTTAACCTGATCTGTAAAAGCATCAACCAGTGTTTTATCATCTGAAAATAAAACCTCTGTATTATTAAACTCTTGTAATAATTGTTGCTCTTCAGATTCATTTAAATAATGAACTTTAGATACACGTTGACTAGCATCTTGAATGCTACTTGACAAAAAGTTTTCTAAATGTTGTAGTAAACTCTCTATAAAACCTAACTCATATATATCTGTATTATACTCTATATGTAATGACAGTTGACCGTCTCCTTCTGAAAAAATAAAACTTAGATCAAACTGACTTACTTTTCTATGATTTCCTGTATATGGCTGTATTTCTAATCCTTCTAATTCCATGGATTTAGATGAAAATAAATCCTGTTGATTTTGTAATACTACGATCACATCAAACAATGCAGATCGACTCGTATCACGTTGTAATTTTAGTGCCTCGACTAAACTATCAAATGGATACTCCTGATGAGAATATGCGCTCAGCAATGCATCTTTTTGTATTGCTAATAATTCTTCAAAACTTGTTGTAGCCCCAAAACTTGTTCTTATAGCAAGTGTATTTAAGTACAAACCAATTTGATTTTCTAGATCGGCATGTCCTCTACCTGCTACGGGAGTTCCTAAAACAATATCTTGTGTGTTTGTATACCTAGAAAGTAGTCCATTAACACCAGACATTAATAACATAAATAAACTCACGCCTTGTTCTTCTGAAAATGCATGTAATTGCGTACTCAAGTTTTCAGAAAACTGATGTGTTACTGAATCGCCATGATAGGTCTTTACTCTAGGCCTTGCTTTGTATGTAGGTAACTCTAGTATTGGTAATTCTCCACTAAATGTGTCTACCCAATACGCCTCTGACGCAGATAATTTAGACTGTTGCGCTTCTCCTGCTAACCATTCTGAATAATCTTTGTATTGTATAGAAAGTACGGGTAACTCCATTTGCTCCCCTCTTTGTAAGCCATTATATATCATCAAGAACTCCTTACTCAACACCTCCATAGACCAACCATCACTAATGATATGATGCATGTTTAACATCAATACATAGTGATCTGATGCTAGTTTAATGAAGCTAGATGTAATAAGTGGCGCCTTACTTAAATCAAAACAGTGCGTATAATTATCATTAATAATAGCTGTTACAGATCCATCTTGATCTTCAACGTCTGTAAGATCATCTACATGTATAGTGATATCAAGATCTTCTAAAGGAAGGATATATTGTCTCACTTCTTCCTGATCATTATGTCTAAAACAGGTACGTAAACTCTCGTGTCTTTCGATTAAAACGCTAAAAGCTTCTGTAAATAAATCAATATTGATATCCCCTTTTAATTCATAAACACCTGGAATATTATAAGCAACATTTCCTTCTTCAAACTGGCTTAACACCCATAATCTATGCTGTGATGATGTTAATACATAGCTTTCCTGCGCTATTGCTTTTGGTATCGATGTATGTGTACTTCTCTTCACTTGAGAAGCCATTCCTTCAATTGTAGGATATAAGAATATATCTTTTACAGAAAGTTCTAACCCTAACTCTTTTTTAATCTTATTTACGATCAAGATCATTTTAAGACTATGCCCTCCTAACTCAAAGAAATTATCGGTAACACCTATCGTATCTACTTTAAGGACTTCTTCACAAATAGGAACTAATTGCTTTTCGATGGTTGTTGAAGGAGCTACATATTCTCTTTTCAGAATATCTTCTTGCGCAATTTTTGGCAATGCTCTTTTATCAACTTTCCCATGAGCCGTTAAAGGAATACTGTCTAATACTACATAATAACTAGGGATCATATATTCTGGTAACTCAGTACTTAACGCTGCTCGTATGGCTTGCTTATTAAGTTCTTTTTCTCCAGTAATGTAGGCAACCAATGTCTTTTCTCCATCAATAGTACGATCTACAACTACTGCTTGATGTATAGATGCTATGCCTATCAGATTGTTTTCTATTTCTCCAAGTTCAATTCTATAGCCTCTTATTTTTACTTGATCATCTTTTCGTCCTATATACTCAATCGTTCCATCTGGCAACCATTTTGCTAAATCCCCTGTCTTATACAGGTTTCCGCTTTCGCGAAAGCGGTTTTCTACAAAACTCTCTGCTGTTAATGCTGGTTTATTAAGGTATCCATTAGATACACCATCACCTGCAATACATAATTCTCCTATAACTCCGATAGGTTGTACTTCTAGCGTATTTGAAAGAATATAAATTTCTGTATTTGCAATTGGCTTCCCAATAGGCACCGATTGCCCCATACAGTTATTTCTGTCATACTTATATATCGTCGAGCTAATCGTAGTTTCTGTAGGTCCGTATTTATTATAAAAATCTACATGCATACTGAGAGCATCTGCCAATTCTTTAGGACAAGGCTCACCTCCACAAATAATTCTTTTTATATCCGTACAACTCTCTAATCTTTCTATTTTACTTATATAACTTGGTGTCGCGTGAAAATGAGTAATCTCATTATCTTTTAAGACTTCTGTAAAATTGGGGGTATCAATAATCTGATCTTTAGAAACTATAACCAAAGAAGCTCCATGAAGCAATGCTAAAAACACTTGCTCTACAGAAGCATCAAATGCCAAGTTTGAAAACTGTAAAATTCTTTCGGATTTCCCTAAATCGTAGGTCTTAAATTGGTGTGAAATATAATTAATTAAAGAGCCATAGGTGACTAATACTCCTTTTGGTTTCCCTGTAGATCCTGATGTGTAAATAACATACATCACATCTGAAATTTCTGAAGAAACGACAGTAAACTCATCTAGGGATTCTATATCTGATGCTCTAAAAGTAGTTATTAATGTTTCATCAATAGTAAGTGAACACTTGCTATCTGATGTTATAAATGATATTCTTTCTTCTGGATAATCTACATCTATAGGCAGGTATGCATTTCCTGTTTTTAATACGGCAAGTATACTGATGATAAACCACTCACTTTTTTCTAATTGTATGCTTATTACCTGTCCTTTAGAAACTGTATAATTAGATGTAACATAGCTTGCTAACTCATTAGACAACGTATCTAACTCGCGGTATGTGATTTCTTTTCCTTCACATTGTATCGCTATTGCATCTGGTGTATTGTGTACTTGATTTAAGAATAAATCAATCACCGTTTCCTCTTTTGGATAGGTGGTTTGAGTTGCATTAAAATCAATCAATAACTGTTGTTTTTCTTCTTCTAAAAGAAAATCTATAGTATTGATTCCTGCTTTTGGATTAGAAACTCCTATTTCTAAGAAATTCTCAAGGTGAGCGATTATTTGTTCTATAAAATCAAATGTATAGATGTCTGTATTGTATCCTAAGTTGAGGTATATTCTTCCTCCTACTTCAGAAAAAACGAAGCTTACATCAAACTTACTAAATGTCTTTTCTATCTCCTTATATGAAGATATTTCTAAGCCATTAAGCGTTAATCCATCTAAAGCTAATAATTCTTGTTGATTTTGGAATACAACCAATGCATCAAATAATACAGATCTACTTAGATCTCTCTTTATGTTAAGCTCTTCAACAAGGCTATCAAAAGGATATTCTTGATGAGAGTATGCTTGTAATAATGTTTCTTTTTGTATAGCTAATAATTCTTCAAAACTTGAAGTCTCTTCAAATGTTGTACGAATAGCTAGCGTGTTTAAATATAATCCTACTTGATTTTCTAAATCAGCATGCTCTCTTCCTGCGATTGGAGTCCCTAGAATAATATCTCTAGTATTTGCATATCTAGAAAGTAACCCATTAATACCAGTCATTAAGACCATAAATAAAGTCACTCCGTTTTGCTGAGCATACGTATTAAGTAATGATGTAAATTCTTTAGAAAATGTATAATCTAAACTAGAGCCATTATAGGTTTTAACCTTTGGTCTCATGGTATTAGATGGTAATTCCAAAACAGGTAAATCTCCTGCAAATGTGTCTAACCAAAATGTCTTAGATTTTTCTACAATCGTTTGTCTAGCATCACTATTTTGCCATTCTGAATAATCTTTATATTGAATTGGCAATTCTGGTAATAGTGCTTCCTCTCCTGTAGATAACCCGTTATAAAGAAGTGCAAATTCTTTGTTTAATACCTCCATAGACCATCCATCTCCGATGATATGATGCATATTAAACATCATAATATGTTGCTCATCAGAAACCTTTACAATCTCTCCTATAAAAAGTGGCCCTTTTTCTAAATCAAAATGATGTCCTTGAATCGAATCAGAATGATCTTTTAAAGCTTGATCTGTAGTATTAGATAGATCTACAAATCGTAATGTTCCAGTATAATCTTCTATAGGAATAATGTATTGACCTAATGTTCCTTGTGCATCTTCTTTAAAAACCGTGCGTAAGCTCTCATGTCTCTCTATTAATTTAAGAAAAGCTAGCGATAGTTTATCGATATCTAGTACTCCCTTAAATTCAAACGTGTTAAATATGTTATAAGCTGTACTACCCGCTTCAAATTGACTTAATGTCCATAGCCGCTCTTGAGATGAGGTAAGTACATAATAATCCTTCTCTTCTGTCTGAGGTATAGTTTCTGACGAAGAAAGTAATGCAATTAATCCACTCTTATGAGTTTTAATACTTTCAATAATCTCAGGAGTCAAAACACCTTTAGGCGCATTGATCTTAAGACTTCCGTCTACTACCTTAAGTCCAATTTTCAAAGACTGTAGTGTATGTATTAAATGTTCTATCACGGTGTTAGTTTTCAAATTATTTTGAAATACATAGAATAATTTCTATGATCAGACTTCTATACTATTGAATCACAATAGACAGTAGTAAAATGGCATATAAAAGTAGTACTGAAAAGCATGGCCAGGTAGTATACTAGCCATGCTTAAAAAAACAATAAATCTCTGTTAAAAAAGAGAAGTCTTAATTAATTCTATTGGACAAGTTCTTTTTTTAGTGTAACAAACTTACCTTCAAGATATTTAATTAGAGGAAGGATATGCGTATCATATTCTTCCCATTTGCTTTCAAAATCTTCGATAATATGATGAGTTGTCACTAATTCTCCTTGGTAATACTCTCTAACTATTGGGTGTAAAAAAGCACTTAGATGTGCATTATCAACATCATCTTTATGAACACGTTCTACAGCAAATATATCACTAGCTTTTTTGAAGATTTCGTCTCCATATTCTAGAGTAACAACAAAGTATCTAGAACCAAATGATGAATAATTATCGTGTAAATAATCAACAGGAACATCATAAAAATACTTTAATGTATCTTCTTCAGTTAAAACAATGACATGCCCTATATACCCAAATTGTTGCCATAAACTTGATGATCTGTTTACGTTATCGATAATTTTTTGAGCCATACTTTCAGGAGAAGCCAATTCTTCTGATTCGCATACCCACTCTTTATCGTTAATTTTATTTTCTAATATGTGATATAAACATTTACTATTATATCTAAATCCATGAATGAATCCAGAAGTAGTTTTTTTGTAATCTCTCATTTGAGTTATAGTACCTGCAAAATATAAGTTTTCAATATTTACCGATTCCCAACTAGAATTTTGCTTTGGAAATTTACCTTTATTACTTAATTCTGGTTTTATACTCTCATGAAACATTGACGTATCAAATTTAAACCCTGTACAATTGATTATCTCATCATATATTAATTCTTCAACCTCACCATTTGCATTTCCATAAGCTACAGTGACATAATATTGGTTGTTTTCGAATTTGATTGACTCAATTTCTCCATTAATAACAGCATTTTGTGATTTTAACTGGTAAGTATCTAAGAAGTTATTATTTACAGCTCTTAAATGACCTACAGAATGGGGCCCCCATGCAAGCGTTAAAGGATTCGGACTCAAACAATG
>CAKZKZ010000858.1 GCA_937124495.1 uncultured Dokdonia sp.
AGTGATCATCACATTCCTACCCAAACTATTGCGGGTAAAAAAGTAGTCCATCGATTTATGGTCGATATGGAAATTGACAAATCGCTTGTCAAAGAATTAAAACAGAAATATCCAGATAGATGGGAAGAGCTTTATACCTGTTATCAGGATAATGATCGTTTAGGGTATCTCTTATTACTAGATGATGAGTTCATACCTACTAAACGCTATGAGTCTATCTTAATAAATGAAGTTGAACAAAAGTCTAGCCTTGCTGCTAAACTTCTAAAAGGGTAAGCTATGACAAAGAAAAAGTTGCCCCTTAGAAATAAAAAGCACAAAGGACTAATGATTTATTGTGCTAATAATAAATGTAAAAAATATTTTACATGGACAGAGCAAGCTGTTGAGATAGATGGTAAAACAAAATATCAACACGCAACTTGTGGTATATCTGGATATAATTATACTAGGTGTAAATCAATAGAAAAGCATAAGTTTAAATCCAGAGTGCATATTCCAGGATCTGGAAAGGGAACGATCAGTAAAACATTAAAAGCAGAAACTTATAATGATGCTGTAGTAGAAGCTATTGCTTTTGAAAAAGAAGTAAAAAATAAAATTATTGATGTGAGTATGCCTTTAATTCCTAAAAAGCAATCTCATAATCATGTATATTTAGCATCTGCCCAATCAGCCTACATTCTCTTTTTGGAAAATATTAATGTAGCGGATCATCTTAAAAAAGAACGAACTCAGAAGCACGTTAAGGAAGTAGCTAAATCTCTAATGCAGTTTAATGAAGTCTTAAAGAAAAAAGGTATAAAGAAAACGCTAACGCGAATGCTTCAAATAAATGATGATCATGTTGGTTATTTTCATAGCTACCTATTAAATGAAAAGAAATACGCAAATAAGACCTATAATAATAAGATAGGAGTACTTAGAAGTTTTTTTGCTTGGACTATTATTGAATTCGAGCTTACTATGATAAATCCATTTTCTAAGGCTAGAAATAGAACCGTTAATAAACAGAATGATTCTATTACTATGCCAGAATATAAAGCACTTTTAAAAGCTATAACACCTGAAAATGGAATTTCTTATGAAGGGAAAGACAAAAAAAGAAAACGAAACAGATATAAACCTTGGTTAAAGTCTGCCATTGAATTAGGATTACAAACAGGAGGAAGAAGAGAAGAAATCATTATTCTTAAATGGGATATGATAAAATATGTTGACGCAGAGCCTAGCTATTTGGAAGTTCCTAACCTAAAAGTTGAACGAGGTAAAGGGATAGGGTTTAATGATGATGTGCCTCCTAAGATTATTCCAATTACTGTAGATTTATTAGAACTATTAAACCGTTTAGGATTTGAAGAGAAAAAGGATAGTGACCAGTATCTATTGGATATTAATAGAGACAATAGTATCAGCGTTCTTAATGAGCAAATGTCAAAAGGGTTTTCCCATTTTTATAAATTATTAGGAACTGGAAAAAATATCCAATTTAAGCATTTAAGAAAAACCTATATTAGTTATATGAAGTTAGCGATGGGATCAGAAACTGGAGATTTAACTTCTCATGCATCTGATCAAGTTATTAATAATAATTATGTAGATGAAAGAATAATAGCTAATGCACAGAAGAATTTTAAACTTTTTAATTAATGTTTTGCCTTGAAAAATGGACTCGGTTTATTTGAAAAAATATAAGAAACCCTACGTTAGAACCGTACGTTAAACCCTACGTTAAGAAAATAAAGGGGTAAATAAAAAAAGCTTTAAATAAAACAACCTCTTGAATATCAAGAGGTTGTTTCAAGTAGCGAGAACGAGAATTGAACTCGTGACCTCCGGGTTATGAACCGTAATGCTTATTCTTAAATGTGTTATTTTTAGTAGTTTAAAAAACATTTAAACTGCAAGTCATAGAATACCTTTACATCAGGTAACATGTAAAACCCTATATACCCTTCTGTTTTCATTAAACTAAATTTAGTCCATAAATTAGGTGATATAGTAAGCTAGTACTTTTTAAAAATAAAGCATTTTGAAAATTGATTATCAGCATTATAAATAAAGTATGAGCCTCTGAATTGATGCTCATACTTGCTCTTTGAAAGAACGAAAATTTATTAGAAACGATTAAATAAGGATTCTTTATCCTTATGGAAAATGAATAAGGAAGAACTGTTGAAGATCTATCTAAAGAATTGAGTATTGATAAGAGTACATTTTACTACTGACGTAAGGAATATGGAGTAGCAACAGCTTGAACTTTTAAAGGAGTTGGAAGAAGAAAACAATAGGCTCAAGCAAATGTATTAAAGAACTCATACATCATTCTGATAGAGGTATACAGTATTGTAGTAATGTATACACCTAAATTCTTAAAAAAAAAGATAGATATAAGTATGACTGAAGAAAATCACTGCTATGAAAATGCAATGGCAGAACGTGTAAATGGAATATTAAAAGGTAACATCTAACTGGTTCAGACCTTTACAAACGTAGTACACGCAAAGAAAGCAACAAAAAATGTAATTAATTTGTACAACGAAATAAGATTACATTTATCTTTAGACTACAAAACACCAAATATGGTATATAAATTAATACCATAAAATCAATTTTAACCTGCAGCCATATTTCAGGGCAAGACATTAAAAAAGAAAGCAACTTAAATGAATAAAATAGAACTAAATTTTTTACCATTTGCTAAATCAGATTTTCTTTTTGAAATATTTAGAAAGAAAATAGATGGTGCAATAGAAGAAAAAGACGGGATTAAAAATTATAGATTATATGATAATAAAAAATCTAAAGAGAGGGGTAATTATGAAGTCTCATTATTAGAAAAGAATAGATATACTAAGATTGAAACACATTGCATGCATTCTATTTCATTAACAAAGTGGTTTTTAATTGAGCAAGTAAAATCAAATTTAGAAAAAAATAAAACTAAAGTAGATTTTTACGTTTTTGAAAGAGGGAAAATAAAAGAACTAAATATAATTATAAAAAAATTCTCAGAAGGAAATCAAATAATTACTCTTTCTCCATATTATTTAAGTTCAGAAAATACATTTGGGCTTTTAATTGATTTTCGATTTAGAATGGCGGAAAATCAAACTTTCAATAAAAGAGTCCAACAATTAAGTCTAAGCTTAGACAAAAGATTTAGGAGTAATAAGGACTATTATCTTGATAAACATACTTTTTTTAATGAATTTATAAATACTTATTATGATTTTTTCTCTAAAATATCAACGTCTACCGAAACTTTGTTAATTTCAAATAAACTAATATCTCTTAATTCTTTTACCCTTGAAAAGAAACAATATATTTTTCAAAACAACAAAACATCATATTCTCAATTTATGGGAATTAAAAATTTTGGTCCATATGAGAAAGTATCAGAAGAGATTCATTTCGTATTTATTTTCGAAAATAGATTTACAAATTTTGCCAATGAACTTTATTTAAGTTTAATTGGAAAATCTAATCCAGGAACTTTTTCTGGTATGGAGCAAATGTTTGGAATTGCACTTACAAAATCAAATGTCGAAAAAATTATTATTGACAATTATTCGAATGAAAATCTTTTAGAGGTTGTTA
>CAKZKZ010000859.1 GCA_937124495.1 uncultured Dokdonia sp.
TTTGGGTAAGAAACCGTTGTATCATTGAAGGTCTTTAATAAGTCATGCTTCTCTGATTCTTTTAAATAGTCTATTTCTGCTATTTTTTGATTTGGATCTGCTAATAAACCTTTTAATAATAGTTTGTAATGTTCCATCAAACCCATTACCATGGACTGGTCATAGACATCTCTGTTATAATTAACATTAAAGGATAAATAATCACCAACTTCTTTAAAAGTAACTGTTAAATCAAATTTTGACAAACTCCCCCCCCTGTCTGTTATTTCATTTAACCTACTTTCATCTACCTCTAATTGATCACTGTTTTCTGTGAAATTTTGAAGTGTTAACATCACATCAAATACCGCACTGCGATTAGTCGATCTGCGTAATTCTAAATCTTCTACTAAACGATCAAAAGGGTACATTTGATGGTTATAAGCGTCTAATGTATTTTGTTTTACTTTTCTATGAGTTTCAATGAAAGTTTCATCTGGATTTATTTGATTTCTCAAAGCCAAGGCGTTAATGTAAAAACCTATCTGGTTTTCTAAATCTACATGATCTCGACCTGCAATTGGTGTACCTATTATAATATCACGATTCGACGTATACCTACAAAATAATATATTCCAACTTGCTAATAAGCTTATAAATAAACTACCTCCTTGATCTTGAGTAAAACTCTTTAGATTAGCTGTTACTTCTTTCGAAAGATAAGTCTCTAAATGGTTACCACTATGAGTTTTAACTTTTGGACGTAGCTTACTACTTAATAAATCAAGTAATGGTAATTCTCCTGACAATTCGCCTAACCAATACTCTCTATGTTGCTGATAAATTTCTTCTTCTAATTGAGACAACTGCCAAGCTGAATAATCTTTGTATTGAATTCTTAATGCTTTTAATTTTGGTTCTTCTCCAGCTTTATAAGCTTCATAGTAGCTCAGTACATCTTTTGACAAAACCCCCATTGACCAACCATCACTAATAATGTGATGCATATTGAAATAAAAGACATACTTTTCATCCTCTATTTGTAATAAACTGGCTCTTAGTAATGGACCTTCTTCCAAATCAAAAGCCACATAGCTGTCTTCCTTAATATAAGAATCTACCTTTTCATCCTTCTCCCCTCTGAAATCACGATAACCTATTTCAAATCCTAACTCCTCTTTTTCTAAGATATACTGTCTTACCTCTCCCTCCTCATTCTCTCGGAATACGGTTCGTAGAATTTCATGTCGATCTATTACTGAATTTATCGCTCGCTTGAAACTATCAATGTCATAATCTCCATCCAAGTCAAGTCTCCCTGGTATATTATAAGCTACCAAACCTTGCTCAAATTGACTCAAAACCCACAAACGACGTTGAGCATCTGAAATGGAATAACTCTCCGAAAAATCTAATCTTGAAATATGGATATGGTTTTCATCTAATGAAAAGGATCTAACATATTCTTTAATTTCAGATTTAAATTTTTTAATTAGAAGAAGGTCATTTTCATCAATCTCATTATCCGAAAATGAAATTTCGATATCATCACCAATCAAGGTAAGTCCAATACCTTTCTCTTTTAGCTTAAAAATTATGTTTTCAATATTATTCATAATTTATATTATCAATTTTCTTGATTTTTCAATATTTTTACTCTCCTTTAACCATTTTGAATTTGAGATTTCAATAGCTAAATCAGAAATCGTTGGTTTTATGAAAATCTTTTTAAGTTCTATCTTTTCATCAAAACAATCATATACTATCGAGACCATTCGAACAGCTTTCAAACTATGTCCACCTAGTTCAAAGAAATCATCCTTTACACCTATGTTTTTTCGATTGAGTATTTCTTCCCAAATTTTCACCAACTTCTCTTCAATCTCATTTCTTGGTGCTATATATTCTGTGCCACTTCTAATTCCTAGTCCTTCTGGATTGGGTAGTGCTTTTTTGTCTACTTTACCATTGGATGTTAATGGCAAACTTTCCAGTTGAACAAAATATGACGGTAACATATATTCTGGTAAACTCTGCTTCAAGCTTGATCGTAAATCTGAACTATGTTGAACTTCTTTTGAAGTAATATATGCTACCAATTCTTTCTCACCAGATTCATTTTCTATAGCTTGGACTACTGCCTCTTCTATCATTCCTTCTCTGAGTAATGTACTCTCTATTTCTCCCAATTCTATGCGATAACCTCTGATCTTTATCTGTTCATCATTTCTTCCGATTAATTCAATTTCACCGTCCCACGACCAATAAGCTAAATCACCCGTTTTATATACTTTCTCTCCCTTTTTAAATGGGTGTTCTATAAAGCGCTGATCTGTTTGTTCTGCCAAATTCAAATAACCTTTTGCCAAATTATTCCCCCCGATATAAATCTCTCCTATCACTCCTATCGGCACTACTTGTAGATTTATATCAAGTATATAGATTTCGGTATTGGATACAGGCTTACCTAGTGAAGAACGATTTGTTATATTACCTTCATCATAACTCATTTTATGGCTTGTAACAACATGAGTCTCTGAAGGACCATAATGATTGTGTAATTCTACTTCTGGATTGGATTTCAAAAAACTATTTAATGCTACACCAACATACAGCTGCTCTCCAGAAGATATTATATATTTAACCAAATGATCCTTCACCCCATAAAACTCAGTAAACAAGCCGCTTAGCGCAGAATAGGGGAAAGATAAAACCTCTATTCCTTTTTCTATAATAACATCTTTAAGGTCTTGATAATTCAAACGGATATCATCACTAGCAATGTAAACAGTGCCTCCTGAACCTAAAACAAAGTATACATCCTGTAAAGAAACATCAAAACTAAAAGAGACATATTGTAAATGTTTTAATCCCATTTCTATTCCTGAACGAAAACCCCATTGAATTAAATTACTCAACATCAAATGAGTTTGCTCTACTCCCTTTGGATTACCTGTTGATCCTGATGTATAAATTATATATGAACTATCCTCTAGCTTGTTTATTAATTTTAGATTACCACTATTGTATTTTGATAAATCAAGATTTTTTAAATCTATTGTTTTCTTTGATCCTACAAAATCGTTAATCAATATGTCTCCTTGACTTATTACCAATTCTATTCCTGAATCTTTAATAAGAAACTTGATTCGCTCTTTGGGATAACCGTGATCTATTGGGACATAACATGCGCCTGATTTCATTACTGCTAACATTGCTATCACACTCTGCTCTGATCGCTCCAACATTACACCAACATTATCTGATTTCGTGATTTTATGTTGTTTTCTTAAATAATTCGCTAGTTGATTACTACTTTCATTAATTTCCGAGTAAGTAAAACTCTTCTCTTCAAACATTACTGCTATTGCCTCTGGTGTTTTTATAGCCTGAGATTCAAATAGCTCCATTACCGTTAATCCTTTATGGTCAACCTCTGTATTATTAAATGTGATTAAGAGTTTTTCTCTTTCCTGACTTGACAAGTAATCTATCGTTCCTATTAACTGACTTGAATCATCTAATAATTTAGACAACATCAATTTATAATGTCTGATGAAGCCACGTATCAATTCAATATCATAAACATCTGTATTATACTCAACATTAAATGAAAGGT
>CAKZKZ010000860.1 GCA_937124495.1 uncultured Dokdonia sp.
CAATTCGCTACAGCCAACGCTACGCCAAAAATTGCAAAAGAGTATGTCTTGCCAACGCTCACATTTGAACTAAATAAGAAACATCGGAAAACCAAGCAGAACGTGAAAAGCACTACTTACAACAACGTGTATAAAACATAGCTATTATAGGCTTTCCGAGAGGTTTGTGCTTATTTATTAAGTCCGCCAAATTTTTATTTTTGTATATTTAGAGACTAAAAAGTAAATAGAAAAAATAAAAATTCGGCTCGTGCTAAATCCGAAAAGTTAGTGTGTATTTATACGCTACGTTTCATACACAAGACCGTTATGCTCAATAAAAACAATTAAACAATGCTAAAGAAAACAATTACCCTAGTCCTACTCTTAATCGCAGGAAACGTATTCTGTCAAAAGCCAGCGTATATAATTTACAATTCTAATGGCAAAAAAGTGTCTTATAAGAAGATGATTAAAGAACTTGTAAAGAAAGATATTGTTCTATTCGGAGAATTACACAATAATCCAATATCTCATTGGCTACAATACGAGACTACCTCAGATTTGAATAAAAAGAGAGAACTTGTTCTTGGAGCCGAGATGCTTGAAGCTGATAATCAACTTGTTTTGAATGAATATCTAAAAGATTCAATTACTTATAAGGAACTAGATTCTTTAGCAAGGCTATGGCCAAATTATAAAACCGACTATGCACCATTGGTAGATTATGCCAAGAATAATCAAATACCATTTGTAGCTACCAATATACCAAGAAGGTACGCTAATATGGTCTTTAAAAATGGCTTTGGGGCACTTGATTCGCTTTCGGTTAAGGAGAAAGAATGGATTGCCCCATTACCGATTCCTTTTGACAGTGAACTTGCAACATATAAAAACATACTTGTAATGATGGGGGAACACGGAAGTCCAAATTTAGTTAAAGCACAAGCAACAAAGGATGCTACAATGGCTCATTTTATCCAAAATAATTATGAAGAAAACCATTTATTCATACACTTTAATGGAGCTTATCATTCGGACAATTATGAAGGGATTTTATGGTATCTGCAAAGAGAAAGAACTGATTTGAAATATGGTACTATAACTACCGTTTCTCAAGACGATATAAATAAATTATTGAAGGAAAATAAAAACACTGCTGACTTTATTATTTGTGTAGATAGTAATATGACCAATACATATTGAGTCCTATATGAAAGAAATAATAAAGAGCATAACACTGTATATAAAATCATAGCACCCTGCGGGATGCTACGCTTCATATACTAACCGTTGGCAACAAGCTGGTATGGTAAAGGCACATAGTTTACAAAGTTAAAGGGACATCGTTTACACTTTTTTAGGTAGTAATTTGAGATAAAAATCAAATTATCATGCCTTGGAAAGTAACAACAACTATGGAACAAAAAATTGAATTTATCTGTGAATGGCGAACAGGAAAATACACCATCACAGAATTATGCAAAAGCTTTGAAATTTCAAGACCAACAGCTTATAAGTTAATAAGTAGATTCGAAGAACAAGGTTTTGAGGGCTTAAAAGAACACTCAAGAGCCCCTGGGAAACACCCCAATGCCACAAAAGAAAAAATCGTTGAAAGCATCTTAAAACTAAAGACAAAACATAAACTTTGGGGTGCGAAAAAAATAAGAATTTTGTTGTTTAAAGAGTTTGCTGAACAAGAAATTCCATCAACGGTTACAGTTCATAATATTCTAAAGAAAAACGGTTTGGTATGTCCTCAAAAACGAATGCGAAGAGTAAAACCTGTATTCCCTATTTTCGACCCAAAATCGTGTAATGAAGTATGGAGTGCAGATTATAAAGGAAAGTTTTTAATGGGTAATAAAATCTACTGTCATCCACTAACTATTGCAGACTCTAAAAGCCGATTTCTATTTACTGCCAAAGGTCATTACAAAGAAAACCTAAAGTCCGCTAAGGCTGAATTTAAAAAGGTTTTTAGAATATATGGCGTACCCAAACAAATACACACAGACAATGGTAGCCCCTTTGGATCTGTTAGAGCTATACAGAGATATACGCAGCTTTCTTATTGGTTTATTGAACTTGGAATTGCTCCTGTGTTTTCTGATCCTGCACATCCAGAACAAAACGGTAGACATGAACGAATGCACCGCGATTTAAAAGCGGCTTGTGCTAAACCTGCTGCTTATGATTTAAAAGCTCAGCAAAGACGTTTAAATCACTTTGTAAAGGAATATAATAACATAAGACCGCATGAAGCTTTAGAAATGAAAACACCTGCTGATATACACGATTTCTCTACTAGACCTTTCCCTGAAAGAATTACTAACTTTGAGTACGACACTAAATACAAAGTGCTTAAAGTAACCAAAAGTGGAGCTATCAGATGGAAGTCATATTATTGGGTATATGTATCGGCTGCTTTAAAAGGAAAACATATTGCTATTGAAGATATTGGTAATGGTATTTGGAAAGTATTTTATAGAAATGTATTTTTAGGTTTCTTTGATGAAAAGCATCTTAGAAATAAACAACAATCAACAAGGTTAGAAACTAATTTAGTGTAAACCCTAATCTTTAACTTGTGTAAACCATGTCCCTTAACGAACAGCTAAAAAAACCGTAAGATTGGACAATATTACGGCTCTTTATTAGAAACCTAAACTTTATGAACAAAACTATTTTAATACTGCTGATTTCAATTTTGACTATTTCCTGTCAAACAAACAAAAAGATAAACATAGAAAAAGAGAAAATCAATCTAAATGGGAATTGGGAATATCTCGGATTTGGAAAAGCCATAGTTATTAGCGACAGTATTATAAAAAGCTATCATACATCTACAGTCGGAAATGTACAAACCTCTGATAATACATCAACTGATTTTTTCAACTATTATACTGTTGATACGATATCGAACGATACAATTCTATTGAAAGACGGTGTAAAGACCTTTAAACTCTACAGAAGTGATAAAGATTTTGCAAATAAATTGAATGAAAAATCAACGAATGACCCAAAATATAATTTTGAAGTGTTGTGGAATACATTCAATGAACAATACTGTTATTTTAAAGAGAGAAACATCGACTGGAATAGTGTTTATAAAAAATACGAGCCTCAAGTAAATTCAGAGACGAAACCTTTAGAGCTTTATTTAATATTCAAAAAAATGCTTGGAGAAATAAATGATGGACACATTTCTATCGACTTACCTGATGAAATTGAAGAAGACTACGAAAATCAACTAACAAGTAATGAAAATGAAAATCACGAAGAAATTCCTTATGAATTCGTTAAAAAAGTTAAAAACAAAATTACTGATACATACTTAAAAAATGCTAATCTTTACAATAGAGGAGATTTAAAATGGGGAATGATAAATGAAGAAATTGCGTACCTACAAACTTCGAATATGATTGGTTGGGCGCATTATAATATTGCAGATAGTTTTTCCAAAAAACAATTTTGGAAAGAATGGTGGAAAAACACAAACACAAGTAAAAACCATCACGATGATGCAAGAAAAGGCACACGTTTTATAATGGATTCAATTATTAAAACTATTGGTAATGCAAAAGCTTGTATAGTTGATTTGAGATTTAATGGTGGTGGTTTTGATGATGTTTCTGTTGAAATACTAAATCATTTTGCAAATAAGAAAACAGACATTTGCACTAAAAAAGTTAGATTAGGAAAAGGGTTCACAGAAAAACAAACTATGAGTTTAATACCATCTGAAAAAACTTTTAAAGGAAAGTTGTTTATTTTAACAAGCCACGAAACAGCAAGTGCTGCTGAATTACTCGTTTTAGCAAGTAGAGAAATTCCAAATTCTAAAATTATTGGCTCAACAACGGAAGGCGTATTTTCCGATATTTTACATAAAAAGCTTCCAAATGGTTGGACTTATGGATTGTCAAATATGATTTACGAATCATTAAATGGAGTTAGTTATGAAGAAATTGGAATTACGCCTGATTATGAACTTGGTTATCCTGTGAAATCGAAAGACTTTTACGAATATCTTTTTGCAGATTTAAAAGACGGAGATGATGCCATCGAAAAAGTAATTGAGATAACAAAAACGGAATAAAAACTGTTACCAATAAGCTAGAAAATCAAGTCAACAAAACAATGAAAGAAAAGAGCAAAGATAGATTTAGAAGAACAGGAATCAGTGAATCTAATATGTCTGATTTAAAAACAACTGACAAAAAAAGCTTTATATTCAATCAGACTAATATTTTTCTTTTTTTAGGTATCAATACATCTTGGATAATTACTTTTTTCTGGTATGAAATAGCAGAAAATTATATTAATTATTTTGGAACATTAAATGATGGTAAAGTATCAACGCAACAAACAATAAAGAAGTTTCTTTTTTTAATAAATTTTCTAGTACTAATATTTATCGCTTTCAAAATATTCAATAAAACGAAAAGTCATTCAATCTTCAAAATTCTGATAATTTTGTTAATTATCTATTGGTTAGGTTTAATACTCTTACATTCGGTTGCTTTTGGCATCATATCATAAAACCTAACATTAATAAAAGAAAATGGGAAACCTAGGAGCTTTTGGAGAACTATTAACATTTATCCTATATTTTATACTTTTAATACCCGTTTTTATATTATCAATTAATTTTGTTATCCGTTTTAAACGAAAAGAAAATATTAGCCGAATACTACTCTGGATGTTAATTTCTAGCATCCCATTCACTTTCTTCATCTATACGCAATATAATAGTCAAAAAGAATCTGAACTGAATTATGTAGGAATTTATAATCTTATAGAGTATCCAAACTGTAACGATTGTAAACTTATACTTAACAGAAATAATACTTTTACAGTCACTAGTAATAAAAAGCAATTTGAGAAAGGCAAATGGAGGTTTAGGACCGGAAGTGATTACTGGATTGTTGACATAGGGGAATATGGTCAATTGGGTAGCGGAAAATTTAAATATAGTAAAAAAAATGAAATACAATAAATTGGTTTATATAATCGCCATTACAATCTTCATTTCTTGTAAAGAGAAAAATAATAGTGCTTCAATCTTAGATTCACGACCTGAAGCTATTGATGTTTTCAATTCAAAACTTAATGGTTATCCAATAATTTCAAATAAAAGTGAAATTCTGCAAAACTTTGGAAAACCATCAATAAAGAAACAAAACTGTGTGATTTTTTCTAATCTAAAAGTTGACCTAAATGAAACAATTTATGATTGTTGGATTTATGATAAAATTACAAAATTTGGATTTGACACTTTCGGGGAATTAGGATATTTAAGTTATGTTAGCTTTAATAATAGTGATATAAAAATTGAATTTCCCGAAATTAATTTGACGAAAACAACCACGCTAAAAGAAATTAGCAGGGTTTTTCCAAAAGCGTTCAATCTAAAAATTACTGATTATAACAACGGCTATGATATTATATCATTAAATGATAATTTAATAGACAGCAGTAATGAATTTGCTAATATAATAGAATTAGGATTTGATAACGGAATTTTAAAATATTACAATTATCAAATTGAACCTGAATATATTACTGAACTAGACAACTGATAAAAGCCAGTGGGTAACAATGGTAACCGTTGCACAAGTCCATAATTCTAACAAAAACAACCTTATATAAGGGTTTCTAAGCAAGGCTCTACTATTTATATCCTAAGTAAAAGACGTTTTCCCGATGGCTTACAACTAAGATTATAGATGCTATAAAGGCATTTTTCTCAAAAAAATATAAGAGTATCGATTTTGCTTCACTTTTTACTCGTTTTTGAGTGAATTTTAGATACTTTTTCAGATTATAAGCCATAGCAGATAAGTGCATTACCTTATTGGCTTGTTTGATTCCTATCGTATTGATCTTTCTAAGTCCCATATATTCTTTTAATGTACCAAAAACAGGCTCTACAGTACTTTGTCGCTTTGCTTTCATATAACGTAAGCCCTTGGTGATGCACGTATTGTTTTAGGAGTGCTAGTCTTTTAGTTTTGTTTTTATGAAGATTAGGAACAAACAACGAGCAAAAGAGATGGAATCTATTGAAGCTCTGAATAAAACAATAAAACATCAATTCCTCTATCATCATCAACTTAGCAATAGAGAGCAACTTGAAGCTATCCTCGAAGAGATCGTTACAATATATAATATTATCAGACCTCAAATGAATCTGGGAGGAAATACACCTCTAGAAACGTTTAGTGGGATATCTATCGATATTTCTAGATACACCAGTGGTTTTGAAGAACAAAAAAACCTCAGAAAACAACAAAACAAACAGAATACGTGTGACCTATGTTTCTAAAATCAATTAAGTATTAGAAAACAAAAAGCAAAGCTGATAAACAACCTTGCTTTTTAATCTATTTTCTAATTTTTAAAGTTCACCAAGTAACTATCTCACTTTCAAAAATATACCTTAATTGGGACACATTATTGTATAATGATCGTAGAGATAGCGCGGGACACATTATTGTATAATGATCGTAGAGATAGCGACCCTGAACTAACTACGATGTAACATATGCAACCTTATGTAAAATAGAACATAAATCCAACACGTACATAACCGAAGGCTTACTTTGCAACTATCTCATTTTGTGATGAATTCCATAAATAGGACACATTATTGTAAAATGACCATAGAGGTTGCACGGCAAACCTATCTATTTTATTAATATTTCACTTTCTTTAGAAAAACCTATAGAAAGGAGGAGGCTTTTCAGATTATTTTCCAATTCATCTTCTTGATTTGTAAGAAAAGAAATATCTATATAATCTTCTCCAGTACCTTCATTTATGATTTGCCCTAATCCTCTTTCCTCAATGGTATCAGAAACTAAATAACGAAGCTCTAAAGCTCTATTAATGTTTTTAGAATCATCTTTACTCAGTGGTATTTTCACATATACTATTTTCATAATTATGTCCAATTCTCCAAACGCCAACCTTTTTCTAAGTTTTCTATAAGTAAAGTATCATTCCATGTCCCCCAAGGAGAGAGTTTTTTCTGTTCTTCATTTAAGTTTATAACCCCACTTTTAATATATTTATCTTTTTTCTTGTCTATTATATTCCACCCATTTCCAAAAGGATTTTTTGTTCTAAATAATACAGGTGTTTTAAAACTTCTTTTTATAGAAGTATTGCAAACAAATTTTAAAACTTTCAATTTTAATGCTGCTTTGATATGAAAACTTAAGAAAAAATAATCATCACTCTTTTCAGTAATCTTAGTAATCGAGAAACAAGATGATTTTAAATAAATTTTATAATAAACACGTATCAATTCTAATTCATTCTGATTTTCAGACTTTTCTACAAGTTGAATATAAGCTTTACCATTTGCCGTTTCTATTTCAAAAACATCTCCAATTTCAATATTATCTTTCATATTTTTATATAATAATTCTGTTTATTATAATAATTCTAATCTTACTTTAAAGAATCTCCATATATAAGTCAAATGATTTAATTAAATGCTTGTTATGCTAATATCTTTAGAGTCGTTCTCATTGAAAAATATTCTGACATACACCATTTCTATATTAATTCCAATTTTCTAAACGCCAATCTTTTTCAAGGTTTTCTATAAGAAGTGTATCATTCCATATCCCCCAAGGAGAAAGCTTTTTTTGTTCTTCTGACAAATGCTCCACTGATTCTCTTTTCCATGTTTGAAAATCAATAATTTGCCACCAGTTATTTTTAAATAAATGTTCAGTCCTAAAATATTTAGGAAATGGATTTAAGATAGGTATACTAAACTCCTTTTTTACTATACCAAGTTTTAAAGCTTCTTTTAAAGCAAAACCAATATAAAAATACTCTTCCGATTTAATCAAACGAATTAAATCCTGTTTATCAGGCTCATTATCAAATAGTTTATAAAAAACTCTTACACTTTCGCCAAAGTTCTCTCGATTATTTACGTATTGTAAATAAGCTTTACCATTTGCTGTTTCTATTTCAAAAAGATCTCCAATTTTAACATTCTCTTTCATACTTTTATATAAAAATTCTGTCTACTATAATAATTCTAGTCTTACTTTAAAGAATCTCCATATATAAGTCAAATGATTTAATAAATGTTTGTTATGCTAATATATTTAGAATCATTCTCATTGAAAAATATTCTGACACACACCATTTCTATATTAATTCCAATTTTCCAAACGCCAACCTTTTTCTAAGTTTTCTATAAGTAAAGTATCATTCCATGTCCCCCAAGGAGAAAGCTCTTTTGTTCATCAGATAAATACTCTACAGATTCTCTTTTCCATGTTTCAACATTAACAATTTGCCACCAATTTTCTTTAAATAAATGTTCAGTTCGTAAAAAATGAGGAAATGCTAAGTCATTAGGTAAATCAACATTCCCTACTTTTTTTATAATACTTTGCTTGTAAGCTTCTTTAAGAATAAAACTTAAGAAAAAGTATTCTCCTTTTAATATTTCGTTAATATTTGAAGGGGTATTTTTATATAATTTATAAAAAATCCTAATTTTTTCTAAATCATTTTGATCTTCAGCTACCTTTATATATTGAAGATATGCTTTCCCCTTAGAAGTTTCTATTTCAAAAACATCCCCAATTTTAATATTGTCTTTCATATTTTTGTATTAAAACCCTGCTTTCTGTAATAATTCCAGTCCTCGCTTTAGCGATTCTCCATACTTGGAGTTCTTGCTTGAAATACTATTTATTCTATTTAATAAAGAACCGCCATTTTTCCCTAAACCAAATGATTCAATAAGTGTTTGTTCAACTGCCCTAGCATCAGATCTATTTAAATCTTTTAAGAAACGTTCAATTTTAAATCCTCTTTGCCTAGCATGCGTAGCTGCTCTTACTGCAAAATTATTAGTTATACCCACATAAACAACTTTCACCCCTTCTTTTGCTATATAAACAACTGTTCCTTTGGATGACTTTCCAAAAGTTACTATACCATTTGCAGTTTTCCCTCCTGAAAAACCTCCTACATATCTTTTAGTTCCCTGTGGAGGTAATTGATCTACTTCTTCGTACGCTCCATATCCAATTCTATAAAATCTATCGTTAGGCGTTACTACATAAGTATAACCATCATCACCATACCAGTAATCATTTGGATCATCTTCTGAGTGAATTCCTTCATACTCAATATTACCTAATAGTTTATCTAAAATTTTCTTTAGCCAACCACAACAATCTTCTCCTTTATCAACTTCAGAAAAATTTCCATTTCTATTATCCGAAGTATTTTCTTCACTAGTATCTGAACTATCTTCTCCCTCAGAATCTGTACTCTCTTCAGATTTATCTTCAGTTTCATCAAAAGCA
>CAKZKZ010000861.1 GCA_937124495.1 uncultured Dokdonia sp.
GGTGTGCTTGTATATGAGGCGTGTCATTACCAATGGTAATCACATTATCATACCCTTTATCATATATGGATTGTATAGCGTTTGTTAATCGCTCTCCAAACGTGACTCCTATTTGTTCTTTTTCTGTTATTCTAAAATAGGGGAGTTTGCTTTTTTTAACAATAGATATCGTATGCTTGTTTAATTGTGTAAAAACCTGCTTCGCATTTTTAAATGGCTTATCTGCTGCTTCTTTTTGAGCAGATTGGGCAAATATTAATATGGCAGTTTTTTCTTGTTTCACATGTATTAAGCTACAGTTCCTTGACAACTACTACCTGCACCAGCAGTGCATCCGTAGCAATGTTGAGAGATGACAATATCGCGATTATTTAAAACTTCTTCATTATAATCAGAAATATGTTTAATTTTTGAATTGACTTTAAGACCTAGCATTTGATTAAAATCACAATCATATAACCATCCATCCCAGCTTATAGAAATGGTATTGGTACACATTACATTAGCAACTGCCATAGGGTTATATGCCTCTACAAGTTGATACATATAATCTTCATAATTTTCTGATGCAATCAAATAATCTAAAAATCGAGCGATCGGAAGATTCGTAATAGCAAATAAATTATGGAATTGAATCCCAAAATCTTCCATTAATGCTTTTTTGAAATCTTTTTCCATACTTACCTGATCCCCAGGTAAAAAAGCTCCAGATGGATTGTATACAAGATCTAATCGTAAATTACTACCTGGCATACCATACCCTACAGCATTTAACTCTTGTAAGGCTTTGATAGATTTGTCAAAAACACCATCTCCACGTTGTTTGTCTGTTTTTCCTTTGGTCCAGTGTGGCATAGAGGAAATAACGTGTACATTGTGTTTTTTGAAAAACTCAGGGAGATCATAGTATTTCTTATTGGCTCTTATGATCGTAAGGTTACTACGTACAATAAAATCTTTAATCCCTGCTTTACTCGCTTCTTCTACAAAACGTCTAAAGTGAGGGTTCATTTCTGGCGCTCCTCCTGTAAGATCAAGTGTATGTGCTCCTGTATTGCGTATAACTTCTAGGCATTGTTCCATGGTTTCCCATGTCATAATCTCTTTACGATCAGGTCCTGCATCTACATGACAATGATCACATACTTGATTACACATATATCCAACATTAATTTGTAGGATCTCTAATGTGCGGGGACGAAGCGGAAATTGATTCGTTTCTTTTATTTTTTTTGCAAAAGTGGGTAATTCTCCATTTTGGAAAATACCATTAGAGAGTATTTCTAACTGGCGATTTGCGTCTGCTAGTTCGTTTTCGCTCTTTTTAAGTGATTTTGTTGCTCCCATAAGCGTATTCAACTATTACTAGTGAATCTATATTTTTTTCAGATAGGATCTATCCGTCTAGTTTGTTTACTTTATTCATCATCATCACACCGTGTACTAATGTGGCTCCACTTTTTATAGCAGCACCTACATGAACAGCTTCCATCATTTCTTCTTTTGTAATTCCTTTTTGTAAACCGTCTTTGGAATAAGCGTCTATACAATAAGGACATTGCTCTGTATGCGCTACAGCAAGGGCGATAAGGGATTTTTCACGAACTGTAAGTGCTCCTTCTTCAAAGACTTTGCCGTAATAGTCAAAGAATTTTGTTCCTAATTCTTCACTCCATTCTGTGATCTTTCCAAATTTTCTAAGATCTTTTGGATCGTAATATTGATCTGCCATAATATGTTTGATTGCTGTAGGCTAAAGTATAATTAATCGTAATCTTGTCCAATAACTTACGATAAATTTAAATAAATGGTTTTATTTAATAATTTTAAGCGCTAATGAGTTGATTTTAGGGACTTGGAAATGTAAAAATAAAAAATGTGTAATTTTTCTAAAAAAGTTGTTGTCCAGTCTTAAATAAGGTTTTATATTTGCATCCGCATTAGCGAGGTGCCTTAGCTCAGTTGGTAGAGCAATGGACTGAAAATCCATGTGTCCCTGGTTCGATTCCTGGAGGCACCACAGAAAAACCCGATCATTTGATCGGGTTTTTTGTTTTTTATTATTCTTCACTTTTCAAACGTCTTTCTTAATAATTTCTTATTGCAAGTCTAGTAAGGTTGTTTTTGGAACAACGATTTTTTTATAGATTCTTATTATAACTCTCTAATTCTTCCTCTATTTCATCTTTAAGATCTAGATCTCCTATGGTTTTGTTAAGTTCGTTACTTATCCATATTAAGAATACAATAATGGGAATAATAATGGTGAGGGAATACCAAAAATCAAATTCGTCTATGTAGCTTGTTTGATAATTAATGACAGTTAATAGTTGAAATAAAAACATGATTAAAGGGATCAAAATGGCCCATTTCCACCAATGTTTAGCGGTTATAAACCAAAGAGTAGTAACAACTACAAATGTGATTTTTGTAAATAATGCATGAATGAAATTTTGTGCATTGCTAAAACTTTTTGTCTCTATGGTAAATAGAAAAGTTTCCCAAGTTTTTGAGTTATTTGGGGCGTATTTATATAAATAAAACAAAAAAGGTGTCATTGCAAGTAATAATGCAATCACACCTCCAATAATAAGACGTTTTTTCCTACCCAGCACCTTTTGGGATTTCGTAGTTTTCTTTGTCAATTTGTCTTTCATCTGGGGTTGAGTTTGTAGAGGTACCTACAAGAACGGCAAGGGCAAATGCAATTGCTAAAATTACTTTTTCCATAATTTTGGGGGTTTGAGTTATTAATGATAGTACAAATCTCTCTCTTATCCCTCTGGTTATGAAATGAATGCGCTTTTTGTTATCAGATACTTATCTACTAATGTTTACAAACTTACTAAAAAATGATTTTGAACTGTCATAAAATTCCAATCACTGTTAATAACCCCCAATTTTTGTTAATGAAGCATTAATTTATAAAATCCTATAGTCTTTTACGATTCTGTTAACAGGGTAGTACTTTTCAATTTGTATTTTTGGCGACATATTATAAGATATGCAACTTATTATAGATGTAGGAAATACTAGAGTAAAGGTCGCTATTTTTGATGATGATACAATGGTCGCAAAAATAGTGATAACATTAACTCAGTTTGTCGAAGATTTAGGCGTTTTTGTCGCTGATTATCCTATTAAGAAGGCTATTATTTCTTCTGTAGGGAGATTATCTCGTGAGCAATCTCGGTCTGTGCAGCTTCGGTTTCCTACCATATTATTATCTCATAAGACACCACTTCCTTTTGTAAATGACTATGGGACACCAGAAACCTTAGGGGTTGATAGGATGGCGCTGGTGGCCGCTTTCGCGAAAGCGTACCCAGGAAAAAATGGATTAATTATAGACGCAGGTACTTGTATTACCTATGATTTTATAAATGCAGAAGGACATTATAAAGGGGGGGCTATCTCTCCTGGGATTAGATTACGATATAAAGCATTACATGATCTTACCGCAAATCTTCCTTTGTTAGATACATTTATGCCAGAGAGTATGATTGGAGATAGTACAGAAACAGCAATTCACTCTGGAGTCATGGTGGGAGTTGTAAAAGAAATTGACGGTATTATAGATCAATATCGAAGTGATTTTAACGTAGATATCGTTATTTTGACAGGAGGAGACACAGAAGTCTTGTCAAAACGATTAAAAAATAGCATCTTTGCGCACTCTAATTTTTTGATGGAGGGCTTAAATTATATATTAAGACGAACGAATGATTAAAAAAATAATTATTGCAGTAATGCTTGTGATAGCTGGAAGTACCTATGGACAGGAAGGTGGTACTGCATCTCCTTATTCCTTTTATGGTATAGGAACACAACAATTTAGAGGGACTTATGAGAACCGTGCCATGGGAGGTATGGGACTTTATAGTGATAGTTTACACCTTAATTTATTAAATCCTGCGCAATTAGGTCGCTTACGTTATGTGACATTTACAGTAGGAGGGAGTCATACAGAGGTGACATTAAAAGATGATGCTAGTGAAAATAATACGTCTGTAACTACTATAGACTACATAGCACTTAGTTTTCCTATAACAAAAAAAGCAGGTGTGAGTTTTGGACTTGTCCCGTTTACATCAGTAGGGTATGACCTTAGTGATGATGATGGAGTGACCTTAAATACATTTTCTGGAAGAGGAGGCGTAAATCGCGTATTCTTATCTGGAGGGTATGAGTTAGCAAAAGGACTTTATCTAGGTGGAAGTGTTAACTATAACTTTGGTAATATCCAAAATGAAACACTTCGTACATTAGAAGAGGCAGAGTTAGGAACACGTGAGGCTAATCGCTCTGATATATTAGGTTTTACTTTTGAATTAGGAGCTCAATATGATCGTATGATTACGGATAAACTAGAGTTTCGTGGTTCTGTGAAATATGTACCAGCTACCGAAGTTGAGGCTCAAAATGAACGTCAGGTGTCTTCTGTGATATTTAATGATACAGGATTAATACAAGATATAGACATTATTGATGTTCCTGTAGAAGATAGTAACTTTGATTTTCCTTCCTCTATAACATTAGGAGCTGGGTTAGGTGAGCCTAATAAATGGTTTGTAGGCGCAGAGTATACAAATCAAAAAAGCAGTACTTTCACAAATAGAGGGTTTTCTATAGACGATGTGAGCTTTGAAGATGCATCTCAATTTAGAGTAGGAGGATTTTATATCCCTAAGTATAATTCTGTTTCAAGTTACTTACAGCGAGTTACTTATCGTGCAGGATTTAGATATGAAGAGAGCGGAATTGTCATAGGG
>CAKZKZ010000862.1 GCA_937124495.1 uncultured Dokdonia sp.
AATAGGAGCCAAAGCAATTTCGAGCGCTCATGATATGGATATGTATGAAGCCGTACGTGAATTATCTATTTTAAAAGAAGCCGAAGGCATTTCTGAAGAAAAAATTAATGATGCAGAACAGCGCGTAGAAGAGTTACAAAATAAAAAAGTAGACCCTTCTGAGATTGCATTAATTCGCAACTTACACTGGTGGACAGTTGAATATGGTTTAATAGGAAGTGTAGATGACCCTAAGATATATGGCGCAGGATTACTTTCTTCTATTGGAGAAAGTGCTTGGTGTATGACAGATCAGGTTGAAAAATTACCGTATTCTATAGATGCTATTTACCAAGAATTTGACATTACAAAACCACAACCACAACTATATGTCACTCCAGATTTTGCTTTTCTTATGAAAATACTTGAGGAGTTTGCAAGTACCATGGCAGTACGTAAAGGAGGTTGGCGCGGACTCAAAAAATTGATAAATTCTAAGCAAGTTGGTACGATTGAGTTAAGCACAGGTCTCCAAGTAAGTGGTGTATTTACGCGTATGATTCAGAATGAAGATAACAAAGTTATTTATTTTGAAACAGAAGGTACCACAGCACTTGCCTATAGAGAGAAAGAACTCATTGGTCATGGCACTGCTAGGCATTTTAATGGTTTTAGATCTCCCTTAGGCAAACTGAAAGGCATTAATCTTTCTATAGAGAATATGGGCCCTAGAGATTTACAGGCGTATAATTTTTATGACGGGAAACCTATTTCTTTTGAGTTTGAAAGTGGCATTACTGTAGATGGTCTTAACGTTACTGGAATGCGTAATCTCAACGGGAAATTGATGCTTATTCAGTTTACAGATTGTACTGTACGTTATAAGAATGAAGTATTATTTTCTCCAGATATGGGTGAATTTGATATGGCATTAGGACAAGAAATCTTATCTGCTTTTGCGGGCGCAGCTGACTATCTTTCTTTTAAACTTGAAGAACATGTAATTAGCTCTACTACGATCAAACAAACTGTTTCTGAAACTGAAAAAAACCTTCTGAGTCGCTATCAAGAAGTACGTGACATGAGAGAAAATGAAACCGTTTCAGAAAAGGGCCTATTAGAAATTTTTAAAGATATACGTAAGAATCATCCAAATGACTGGTTACTTTCATTGGAGATATTTGAACTCACAAAGAATAATGAGATACGTCAATACTTGGAACAACTTACATCTCAAAGACCAGAAATAGCACATTTAATAGCTAACGGAATTGAATTAACATCCCTCCCTTAAAGTCATATAACGTATTAAATTATATTGTGCCTTTTTGCTTTTTGAACAGCTTCTATTTTAGAGTGTACTTGTAGTTTTTTATAAATATTCTCAATATGTTTTCTAACGGTACTAGGAGACAATATTAAATTTTTGGCAATTACAGTATAACTAAGGCCTTTAGATAGTTGTTCTAAGACATCTATTTCTCTTTTAGACAGTTTAATCTCTTCTTTTTCTTCTAGGTATTTTTCATTAGCTGGATTACGAAGTAGTTTAAGTGTTTTCATTGCTATACTAGGATTCATAGCAGCACCTCCATCTAATGTTTCTAAAATTCCTTTGTGCAATGTTTCAGGATCTACCTCTTTAAGCAAATATCCATCTGCTCCAGCTTGAATTGCTTTGAAAATATTCTCATCATTATCAAAAACAGTTAGCATTATTATTTTAATATGAGGATACTTTTGTTTTACAATTTGAGTGGTCTCAATTCCATTAAGAACTGGCATCTCGATATCCATCAAGATGATATCAAGATTGTGATTCTCTTCAAGTTTTGCAAGTACTTGGGCACCATCTAAGGCAATTAATTTTATCAAATAAAATCACTCAAACCATAATGTTTAATAGCTTTTTCCTTTAAAGGATTTATGCTCCAATCTTTCCATTCATTAGTATGAGGATCATAACCGCATTTTAAAGGCTTGGAATATATATTTTCAGGATCTTCGATATAGGCTCGACAATCAGTACAAACGTGCCTGAATTCACAGAGCTTGCAAGTATCTATTTTATCTTTAGAGATACTCCAGTAATTCTTAAAGCTAGGTTGATCCAAGGCCTTCTGTAGGGTTGTATTTGTAATATTACCAAAACTTTTAGGCATTGATGGACAATTTTTTATATTTCCATCCTTGTCTATAGATATTTTCTTATTCAAGCAAGTATTATGTTGTTGAGACTCAGTAAAGAGTTTAACATTGGCATAGAAGTATTTACTTGAGATAATTCCACAATGCTTTTCATTTATCACATTTTTTTTGATCATATTAATATAGCCCATGTTCTTTCTTATAGGCTTAAAATTTTTGTCTACAGGCGCATTGTATAAAATAATAGAGTGTATCCTCGGATAAGATTTTAAAAGTAAATCAAGGTCATTTTTGGAAATGCTATTATCAAATGGAATAATAAAATCTATACTTGTAATCCTAGATTTTTTTTCGCTAATTCTTTCAAGAATGTTACCTAGACGTTCATAACTAACTTTTTTGAAAAAACGAAATTGAACATTAGAGCATTTCAAGTATTCCAATTCATCAATAATAGGACTCAGTTCATGCTGAATTTTGTCGAAATCAATGATGATATTATTTATAGCTGATGGAGACTCCCATCTCAAATCCAATGGAGGAAATAAGCTAGGATCCGAATTGAAGAATATTAAATTTTCCGATATAAGAAATTCAAAATATTCATCAATTTGTTCATCAAACTTATTTTCGTACGCTACTTTAACATCACTTATTGTTTGCCCATTGTGTTTTTGTAAAATTTCAAATAATCCATTCGGGATTAAATGGAGGTTATCATTTTGCAAATCACAAATCAAACTTCTATGCACTCCCCTAACTGGCATACAATTAGCGAAAAGAATAAATTTATTTTTTCCCAAACTATACTATTTTTGAAATTGGCTTAAAAAAGGGCTGTGTGGTGTTGTAAGTGCTTTTATAATTTTTCATAGGTACGAGCATAGAAGTTTCAAACTTAAGTTCTTCATACTTTCTAGATTTTAGCACATTAATCGGGTCTTTATCTTTCATGTTTCATTAGTTCAGAGATATATTTTTCAATATAGAAATTACAAGCTGTATTGGCGAAACCAACTTTTCCTATTGGATTAACTTCTAAGAAATAGTATTGATTATCGGCAAACATAAGGTCGGCAGAACCAAAGTTCAATTCAGACTTTTTAAAAACTGCCCTCAATTTATCCTCAATTATTGAAGGAAGTTTGAATGGAACTAAACGGATATTCTTTTTTGAACTAAGTCTAGATCTATAATCCAAGAGGTTTTCAAATAAATGTACAGACATGGCAAAAAAAGTGTTGTCGATAAATATTACCCGAATTTCGAAATCAGCTATTATTCTTTCTTGGAATAACGACAGCCCAAATTGTTCTGGAATATTATCGAAATCATCAGAATCTATAGAAAATGTTGAAGTAAAATCATAACAATATTCTTCGGTCTCATAGAATGGGGTATCTAAAATTCGTTTACAAATTACACCATTATCTTTATGGGTATTAAAAAAAGACAATAGCTTGAATTTATCACAAGTAATCAATGTATTTGGAACAAGCAAGCCTTGCTTCTCTGCTTCCAAATGGAGGCTGAGTTTGGTCAGGTCCGTTTTTTTTATTGGCCTCCCTAATTTTTTAACATTTTTGTTATTAAAGTATGATTCTACAAGTAGTAGGGAACACTCGTTTACATATGGATTTCCATCCACATTAATTACTCCGCCATAACACCAAAGAAAATTAATATTTTGTAGATCGATACTTTGGTTATAATCACTGGATATTTTTACAGAATGATTATCTCTATTAAAATTCATTTCATTAATAGAAACAAAATCTTTTTCTCCTATACGTACGAAATCCTCATCAAGAAAGTCAATTACATTATTTACTAAGTCATCTGTATCTCTACAATAAAAGAAGATCATGTGCTAAGAATGTGCTAATTTTAAATTTTTACAGAAAATGGAAACCAGACAAATTAGCACCAGTTTCCATTTCTAATTATAGATCACGGGTTAACTCGTCTCCAATTATAACGTCCGTGATAGGTTGTGAATCCATTTCCTCTAATAGAATCATAGGTGTAGTCTACAACAAACCACATTCCACCACTGAGGACTTCTACATTGGTACCTCCGTCAGTTACTTGTCCTCCTCCTTTTAAAGAATGCATTTGTCTTTTGTTAAGACCTTGCTCTTTGAACTTGCCCATACTTAAACTTTCTAATTTCATATTGATAAAATATAATATATTAACCCTACTCTCTTCAGGCTTTTCGGTATCCGCCTTAATGATAAATTTTTATATTTATATGATAACGAATCTAATTATTCGCCTCCTCTAAACTTTTGAAATCTCGCTTCCATTTCTTGTCTTACTCCAGTGCCATTACCATATCCACGGATTGTTTTTAGCGTTCTTTCCGAGTTTGGGTGTAATCCACCATTACAAACAATATCACCTATCTCATCTTTAAATACCAAGACTCCTCGTTGATAAGTATGAATAATAAAAGCATCAGTAGGGTAAAAACCAACTTTATTCTTTCGATCAAGGTAATTGTATCCCATTATTTTTTCCGTGGGGAATCCAAATTCATCTGTTAAATTTGTGAAATCGGAAATAATTTGGGTTGCACCATCAATAAGTTCTTCTAAGCTAATCTCAATCTCCTTTTTTCTCCACTGATGATATTTTTTATTAAACTCTTTATCACGATTGATCATTGATAGAAACCTATCTCTTACTTCTGGTTCGAAGTTCTCATTATAGTAATCAGAATATAACTGAAAATTACTTTTAAATTTTTCGAACCATTTTGACTTTTTATATCGTAAGAAAAATTTTATAGGCACTCCTCCTTTTGCTAGTTGAATGGCAACATGCTCTGCCCATTCACTATCATCACATTTCTGTGCAACGGAGAATGCCAAATTTAAATCCTTTCCTAGAGGAAAGTCAACCTTAGTGAAAGCCAGTTCCAATTTTTCTCTTGCGGTCTCATAATTCTTTTTTTTGTAATCATTTTCTGCTGATTCAACCAGCGAATGATATTCTTTATACCCACACTCTTGAGAATAGGCATTTAACATTATCAGAAAGATTGAGATTAAAAATATATATTTTTTCATTTTATTCTAAGGCAATTTAAATATTCCTAAATAAAAAATGTAGATACATTCTTTAAAAATAGGAATATTTTTGACAAAATCACTTTAACATTCAATATTTTTTATAGACGGTTTTTATCTCGTATTCGACCCATTACTCACATTCTAGAATGTGATTTATTTGATTAAAAAACTCTGCGCAGGCGTCAAACTAAATTCAGGAATTTACTACTCTATCGAGGGTATCATCAGCGTCTTTATGAATAAAATTCGCCAGATAGTTGACAGTCGTTTTTAAATCACTGTGGCAACGATTCTTTGAAACATGAACGGGTTGAATATTACTGGAATGCGTAATCTCAACGGGAAATTGATGCTTATTCAGTTTACAGATTGTACTGTACGTTATAAGAATGAA
>CAKZKZ010000863.1 GCA_937124495.1 uncultured Dokdonia sp.
AAGAGGGGAGCATGTAAAACACATATACCTACTTCATCCATAGATCGTTTTAGAAAATCTCTATCATTACTAAACTTGATGCCTAAGTACTCCATCACATTACTACTTCCGCTTACAGATGATACTCCGTAATTACCATGTTTTGTTACGTGTACACCAGCGCCTGCAGTAACAAAACTAGAAAGTGTAGAGATGTTAAACGTATCTTTTCCGTCACCACCTGTACCACATAAGTCTATGGCGTTGTATTCAGAAAAATCTACTGCTTGACATAAATCCAATAAGGCATCTCTGAATCCTTCTAATTCTCCTACGGTGATGCTTCGCATCATATATACGGTGAGGAAAGAGGCAATCTGACTGGTATTGTATTTTCCTTCTGATATATTGACTAAAATTTCACGAGATTCTTGTTTGGAAAGAATATCGTGTTGTATGAGTCTATTGAGTATCTTTTTCATAGTTATTTTTGTAAAAACAGAAACCTTATTTAGGTCCGTTGATGTAAACAATCTCTAATCCTTTTGTGTCTGCGGTAAGGTTATTTTTTCCTTTTTTTAATATGTTCGCTTCCTTAGGAATCCCTCTACCAAATGCGCCTCTATCTATATAGTTATATATTCCTGTGCCAGTAGAAGCTATCCACCCTTTTGCAAAAGATGATTTCTGTATGGTTATAGCGCCTCCTTTGTAATTTGACATCAGTTTTTTTGCCGCTCTTATGGCATCTTTTTCTGCTGTATTATTAGGGAAAATCATATAGGTGCCGTTCTTAAATAAGACCCAGTTTTTTCTATCTGGGTTAATCCCTAACTGCACATTAAACGTAAGTGCCTTATAATCTTCTGGTTTCTTATTGGCTATTTTCTTTTTCTTCTTTTTTACAACTGGTTTAGGTGTCTCTTTTACAACTTCTGGAGCTGGTGGTTCCGGTATCGTATCTACTACTGGAGTAGGAGGAGGTTCTGGAGCTTCGATTGCAACAGGTGGTGTAGGCGGCTCAGGTTTATCCTTTTTACAAGAAATGACCATACAGCAGATGGATAGAAATAAGAAAGCTTTTTTCATGGTATTATAATGGGTTAGTCATTAATCCAGTTTTTAATCATTGCTTTTCCATCTGGAGTGAGAACACTCTCTGGATGAAATTGTACACCACGTACATCATATACTCTGTGGCGTAATCCCATAATCTGTCCCGTCTCGTCTATGGCTGTTATTTCTAAGCTTTCTGGAAAACCTTCTTGTGCTACTACCCAAGAATGATACCTTCCTACTGCTATTTTAGGATCAAGTCCTTTGAAAAGTACGGTATCCTCCTTGGTAATATCAATCTGTGTGGCTACCCCATGAAATACTTGGTCCAAATTAATAAGCGTGCCTCCAAAAACTTCTCCTATAGCTTGCTGTCCTAAACAAACGCCTAAAATACTTTTGGTAGCTGCATCTTTCTTAATGACTTCTTTAAGTAATCCTGCTTCTTCTGGAATACCAGGTCCAGGCGATAATAAAATCTTGGAATAGTCTTCACAATCATCAATATGAAATTGATCATTGCGCCTTACAACGACAACACAATCCAACTCCTCCAGATAATGGACGAGATTATATACGAAACTATCATAGTTATCTATAACGAGTACTTTTTTCATCTATTTTGTTTTAGTGTATAAACGGAGACTAAATTATATCTCTTCAGCAAGTTTTAGTGCTTTTGTTAAGGCACCTAATTTATGATATACTTCTTGTAATTCTTTTTCTGGATCACTACCAGATACAACACCAGCTCCAGCTTGATAATGTAAGGCATGGTTTTTACTTAAAAAAGATCGGATGATAATAGCGTGATTAAAATTCCCCTTAAAATCCATAAAACCGATGGCGCCTCCGTAAAAAGTACGATTACGATTTTCATACTTGTCAAGTAATTGCATTGCCATGTGTTTGGGCGCACCGCTTAATGTTCCTGCGGGAAATGTATCTGCTACTACTTGTAAAGTACTGGAAGATTCGTGTTTTTGTGCTGTTACTTTACTCACAAGGTGAATTACATGTGAGAAAAACTGTACTTCTCTGTAGGTTTCTACTTTGACGCCATGACCATTTCTAGAAAGGTCATTACGGGCAAGGTCTACGAGCATGACATGTTCGCTATTTTCTTTTTCGTCTACGGCAAGCTCTTTAGCGAGTTGTGCATCTTGCTCATCATTTCCAGTACGTTTAAATGTTCCTGCAATGGGATGAATTTCAGCTTTTCCATCACTTACAATAAGTTGTGCTTCTGGAGACGATCCAAATATTTTAAAATCACCGTAGTCAAAATAAAATAAATATGGAGATGGATTGACGCTTCGTAATGCTCTATACACATTAAACTCATCTCCTTTAAATTTTTGAGAAAATCGCTTGCTAGGTACAATTTGGAAAACATCGCCACGTTGACAATGTTTTTTACAGGTTTCTACAAGATTCTTGAAATCCTGATCAGAGATATTGGTCTCTGGATCGCTCTCTCTATTAAAGTCATACTCAGCAAAGTTTTTTACTTTTAGTAGTTGTTCAATTTGTGCGATATTATCTTGACCTCCTGTAGTGTGACAAAAGATATAGGCTTCATTATTAAAATGATTAATAGCAATGATATTCTGATATACGGCATAGTACATATCAGGAATGGCTAGGTCATGTTCTTTTTTAGTGATTTCTAAATCTTCAAAATAATGCACGGCATCATAAGACATATATCCAAACAAACCATTATTTATAAATTTAAAATCAGAAGATTGGGAGGAGAACGCTTTCGCGAAAGCGCCTAAAATACCAACCACATCCGTATCTGAAGTCATTTTTTGAAATGTCGTGTTCCCATCAGGAAATTGTTGTACAATCTGATCACGATCTACTTTTATAGATGCGATAGGATTACAACAGATGTAGCTAAAACTATTATCATTAGCGTGATAGTCACTACTCTCTAATAGGAGGCTATTAGGAAAACGGTCACGTAAGCGTAAATATACAGACACTGGCGTAATGGTATCTGCAAGTAATTTTTTTGAATATGTTTTTAATACGTATGACATAGTGTATGCTTTTGTAAAAACGATTTTTGTAAAACTTAAAAAGCCTGTCGTAAGACAGGCTTTTTAATATATTTAAATACATAGGAGCTCCTTACGATAACTGTTGTTTCGTATTCCACCACCAAGTATGTAATGTCTTGTTTTTCATTATGATTGTAAATATAAGAACCTGTTTTAAATAAAAAAAGCCTTGTCACTAAATTTTTTTAAAAATAGTAATAAGGCTTTTTTTGTTTAAAAACGTTGTATTAGAATGTCAAACTTACATTAAGCTCAAAATTATCATTGATCGCTTTGTCTTTTAAACCATCAAAGAAGCTTCCTGAACCGTAAGTGATCCCGAATTTTGTGCGATTTACTTCTAATTTTGAAGTTGCTTTATTTCCATTGATGTTCATACGTATTTTCATAGATTGCGTAATTCCTTTAATAGTCATATTACCTGCAACACTATATCCATCACCGCTCTTTGCAACTCCTGTAATTGTAAATGTAGCTGTAGGGAAGTTATTAACGCCAAAAAACTCATCCGTTTTTAAATGGCCTTCTAGTTTTTCTTTTCCTTTTCCAGCTTCTAGATCGGTTACTTGTAAAGAGGTCATGTTCATAATAAAGCTTCCTCCTACAAGGGTATTACCTTCCATAATAAGCGTTCCTTCTTGTAGTTCAAT
>CAKZKZ010000864.1 GCA_937124495.1 uncultured Dokdonia sp.
CTTACGTTTCATCCAGATTATGCGAATAATGGTTTCTTTTATGTTCATTATACAAGAAGTAATGGAGATACCCAAATATCAAGATATACCGTCACTAGCGATCCAGATATCGCCGACCCAAACTCTGAATTTCCAATCCTACAAGTAGATCAACCTTTTCCAAATCACAATGGCGGAGGTCTTGCTTTTGGAGCAGATGGATTTCTATACATCGCATTAGGCGATGGAGGAAGTGGTGGAGATCCTGGAAATAGAGCCCAAAACCCAAGCCTTCTTTTAGGTAAAATGCTCCGTATTGATATTGACAATCAAGATGGTGATTTAAACTATGCCATTCCTGACACCAATCCTTTTGTAAGCAATACTAGTTTTAGACCAGAAATTTGGGACTTAGGATTACGTAATCCTTTTCGTTTCTCTTTTGATGATGAGACTGGTGCCATGTGGATAGGTGATGTAGGACAAGAAACGATAGAAGAAGTGGATCGCGGTATTGGAGGTGGTCATAATTATGGATGGCGTTGTTATGAAGGGAATAGCCCTTTTAATACATCAGGTTGTCCCGATGACAGTGAACTCACATTTCCTGTAGCGCAATATTTTCATAGTGGCAATGGCCCGTTTAAGTGTTCTATTGTAGGAGGATATGTATATAGAGGTAGTGATTTTCCGACCATGCAAGGTTTATATTTCTTTTCGGATACTTGCAGTGATGAGATTGCTTATGTAGATGCAACAACACCTGCCGATATTACTTTTAGTGAGCAGTTTAATAATAACTCATTTGTCACTTTTGGAGAAGATATAAACAAAGAATTATATATTTCGGGGCTTGCAGGAACTGTATATAAAGTCGTCGATGCTGATTTATTAAATACGGATGAATTTGATCAAGACAATGTAATAAGCATCTACCCAAACCCAGCAACAGAAGTAATAAACATTAGACTTACAGAACTTCCCAATACAGAGACCTTACGTATTTTTGATATTACAGGAAAACTTGTCAAGTCACAATCGATCCAAGATCTCACAACAACGATGCGTATTGGAGATTTAACAGCAGGTATATACTTGTTACAACTAGAAACATCTGGAGTTACCCAGCAATTAATTATAAAATAATACATTCCCTATGACTGAGCCCCAAGCGTTAGGCAAATTATATTTGATTCCAACTACTTTAGGAGAAACAAGTGCTCTTGAGGTGATACCGCTATCGGTCAAAAAAGTCATAGAATTGGTAGATCATTATATTGTTGAAAATGAAAAAACAGCAAGACGATCTATCAAAGCGATTTCACCTGGAAAATCACAACCTAAATTACAGATTAAACTTCTTAACAAGTATACAGATGAGTTGGAACTTCCTTCTTATCTGGATCCTTGTTTTGAAGGGATTTCTGTAGGGCTACTTTCTGAAGCAGGTGTACCTGGTGTCGCAGATCCTGGCGCAGATGTTGTGAAAATCGCACATCAAAAAGGGATACAAGTGGTACCCCTCGTGGGTCCTTCTTCTATTCTTATGGCAATGATGAGTAGCGGCATGAATGGGCAAAATTTTGCATTTAATGGATATTTACCCATTGAGCAAAAGCAACGTAAAATGGAATTGAAACGCCTCGAAAAGCTATCGTACGACACAGGGCAATCACAACTATTTATAGAAACCCCGTATCGCAATGACAAAATGCTACAAGATATTGTAAACTCTGTTCACAAAAACACCCTTATATGTGTAGCCTGTGATATTACTTTACCCACTGAGTTTATCCAAACAAAGCAAGCCAGTTTCTGGAAAACAAATATGCCTGAGCTTCATAAACGTCCTGCTATCTTTATTATACATAAAGGGTTGTAAAAAAGGTGTTGATGGAAATCATAGAAGCTAACATACCCATAGAAGTATATCAAAAAATGAGAGTTGATTGCGGATTATCTGCAAAAACGAGTGAAGCATGTACCATTGGATTACCTAATTCAATGTATTCCTTAATGATACAAGAGGAAGGTAAAGTCATTGGAATGGGAAGAGTTGTAGGGGATGGTGGATGTTTTTGTCAAGTAGTAGACATTTGTGTAATTCCTGAAAAACAAGGTAACGGAATTGGTAGAATAATAATGGAACGTATCTTGAATTTCATAAAAACAAAATTACCAAAATCGTGTTACACAAGCCTAATAGCCGATGGAGACGCCTCTTTTTTATATGAAAAATTCGGTTTTAAAGATACGTTACCCGAATCAAAAGGAATGTATATTAAAAACTAGTCGTGTCCTACTAAGACATAAGACTCATAAAAAGAAACATCACAACACTTTATTTTAAATTGGAAGGTTTCGGATAGGTGCGCTGTACTTTTTTAATCATGGGTTCTAAACCATTGAGCTTTATCTCATACATTTCTTGAAGTAAGCGTCCTAGTTTTCCTTCTGGGAATCCTTTTTGCTTATACCACACATAATAATATTCAGGTACATCTACCAGATAATAGCTTTTGTATTTACCAAAAGGCATTCTATAATGTGCGAGTTCTATGAGGTGGTCTTGAGGTGTCAATAGTATTTAGTTAATTGTTTGGTGTTTATAGAGAAAAAAGAGAGATTTTCAATGTTTCAGGTTTCAGGTTTCAGGTTTCAGGTTTTAATTTCCAATATTCAAATAAGATTTTCCATCTCTCTAATAATGTTGGAACAATATGTCCTTCATCTATAGGAAGGTATCTTACACGCATCCATAATACCAATGCTTCTCTTCTTTCATAAAAATCAGGTGAATTAAAATTATTCCTATTTGCGTGAGCGTAATCAGTTAATTTCCAATATTCGTTACGTTTATCTTCTATTTCAACAGAATCAATATTTGACATATACACATAGCCAGCTACTTTAGGAAATAATATAAAAACCAATAGAACAGCAGCAGTTCCAACAACAAAAATTCTTACAATTTTACTCCCCATACACCGTCTCGCCTCCTACATAGGTAGCTTTTACCTCAAGGTTTGGGATTTTGTCTTCATTCACGGTCATGATATCTTTATCCATGATGATGAAGTCGGCAAGTTTACCTGTTTCAATGCTTCCTTTTTCGGCTTCTTCAAAATTAGAATACGCAGCCCAAATCGTCATTCCTTTTAAGGTTTCTTCTCTGGTGAGTGCATTTTCCATTTGGTATCCATCTGC
>CAKZKZ010000865.1 GCA_937124495.1 uncultured Dokdonia sp.
CGCGTGGGGGCGTGAATATCAACAGCTTTACATTTCGTAATCAAATGGGCGGAATTACTCACTCCGCCCACTTTTTTATTCCAATAACGACTACGTACTGCTGAATTGATATTTTTAAGCACTGCATAGCCGGTTCTTTTTTCTAAAAGCAATAATTTATTTAGAAGCAACCTATCAATACACCGCCCAGACCCTGGCATATCCTTACTATCAAATACAGAAAAATCAACCTTTATTGTCTCTCTCTTTGAATTTGTTTTAGTTAGATACCTAACCAGAACAGCACCACCTACTAAGAGTGCTGCCGTTCCAATACCAATGTAAATATGCTTATAATTAGATACCATCTTTACTGCTTCTTATGACCGTCCTTCTTCTTTTTATAGCGCTCGTGTACATCCATACTTACCCTTATAATACTTGCAATCATAAAAAGCCCAAAAACTACGTTAAGTAACGTATTTCCTTTATCTACTTTCATCATTTTTTTCTATAAGATTTGATTTCTTCTTCTAATTGATCTACATATCCTTGCAACTCATCAATTTTTATTCGTTGTTCTGTGATAATCTTGGTGTTTTCTGCATTCTTATTTTCAAGTTCCTTGATAACCTTAGTATTCTCTGCATTTTTATCTTCAAGCTCTTCAATACGCTTTTCCATTTTCTCTGACCACATCTTATAGTTTTCTATCACAAGACTATTTGCTTGTATGTTTAGATTACGGATTTCTGCATTTTTTAAACGATTCTGAACTCTAAAATTTAATAACAGCTCTACGAACTTCCATAATCCGGTAGCTGATAGGATGCCTATAACTACTTTTAAAATATCCATAATATGTGTTTTTAAGTTTTTCTCAGTGGTTTCTCATCATTTATTTAATTTAAAAATGTATAGGGTTTCCAAAGGTTTTAAATCGCATCGGAAGCTCTGCTATGTATGGGTTTACATTTAAAATCAATTCATCTTCTTCATTTGCAAATATTCCATATATAGAGACTCTACCATCTCTATCCATAGAGTAGAAAAAGGGACGCCCTTCTACAGTTGATAAGGTTCCTGTATAGTTCCCTTGATCTAATAATGGGGCTGGTAAGCTTAGATACCATCCTTCGATTTCTAGTTCTTGAGAATTAGGACGTAATCTAATATCCTTTGCAACAACCAAATTTTCGTTGATAAGACTATAGCTATTATGAGAAGGAGAATGTATAAGTCTTGGACTTAAATGCTCTGGCAAAATTTGTGATAACTCTACACTATTTCGCGATTTTTGAAGCTCTCTTCTTTGAGCCGTATCACTTTGATATCCTGAAATTGACATAGTTGTTTTATTTAATGATTAATACTCCTGCCAGTATGAGTAATGCGCCTCCAAAAACCGTATTTTTCACACCTCGCCTTTTTACTTTTTTAGATAATGCTCTATTATCTATTTCTATCGCTTTATAAGCGAGATTCTTATTATCAATCACTACCGATTGATTGGCAACTTTCTTTTCTAACGCTACGATAGTGCTATCCTTTAATAGCTGTAATAACTCAAAGTCTTTTTTTTGACTTTCTAAGGTGTTAATGATCCCACCTTGAAGTCGAGCTTTTTCAAAAGTCTTAGCAATATATTTAGACTGCCAAAGGGTAAAACAAAAATGAGACTCCCCATCAATGGGGAAGACTATCGGCTTTAAGCCTTGCGAAAAAACGCTCCAATTCAAGGATAGAAAAATTATTAATACGATTAACTTTTTCATCTAATGCTAGTTTTAAGTGATAGATCTGTTGATCTTTTCCGTTAATGATTTCTTGCAAACTCTCTGCACTTAGTTTTAAGTCCAGTATCTTACTATTTAATGCTGTGTTACGAGCTAATAGTTCTTTATTTTCTTGTTCTAAAAGGGAAGGAATTGTGCTTACGGTTTGTAGGTTACTCGTTGAAAATAAGTAGCTACTAACCACCACAACCACTAAAACAATTCCTATAATTAGTTTCCAATTATTCTTCACTATGGTCGTCATAATCTGTGCTTTGTATTGGATTTAATTTTAGTACGGCAAAGAGTCTTTCTATAACGAGCTTATGGAAGACCATTGCAAAGACAAAAGATTGAAATAAACATTCTATTTTCGTTATGTTATACCCGCGTAATAGGTATACTGTAATGCCATAGCTAAGCCCAATGAAAAACACCCTATATCGGGTACGTATCTTAACCTTAGTCATTTTATAAAACCACGTTGTTATTTTTGTTTGATTCACTAAATGTGAGATTAAAATAAATGTGATGATATAGCCCCAATCAAGGCTTGTCAAATACTCAAATAGATATTCTATACTGGTTATCATAATTTTTCTTTTACTTTATTAATATGTTTTTTACATCATGCAGGTCTGATCTAATAGCGGTCAGCTCCTTATTAGGAAACAGTTCTTTTAATAGTTTTGCAATCACAATAAGGCTGATTCCAGAAATAAGTAGGGTGAGGGCTATTTTAGTAGCGGTTTGATTAGTGATGGTAAGGGTTACTTCTGTTTTAATTCCATCTTTATCAATGAGCGCATCTAATATTCCTCTATTTCTTTTTTTAGTATCAGACATTAT
>CAKZKZ010000866.1 GCA_937124495.1 uncultured Dokdonia sp.
GCTTTATTGAAGAGAATAGACATAATATGGATCATCACTATGCGTAAAGGACTTTTTTTAATTGGTTTTGTATTATTTCTGTTTTCGTGTAAGCAACCCTTAATAGATTCCTCGAGTTCTTATATATACCTATCACATACTCGGATTAAAACCAAGGATAGTGTGTATCATAAAGTTTATGATATTGATTTTTCAAGATATGATATGACGTTGTTGGGCGGTGATTTAAGTGTGAACTCTTTTTCTGGACAAACAATAACACCTCATTTAGATCGTATTTTTGATTTTAAAAACCCTACAACACTCTGGAGTGTGGGAAATCATGATACTACCTCTGATGAGCGATTTTATGATACGACAGGGAAGAAAAAATATCATGCCTATCAGAAAGATGATGTCACTTTTATAACATTAAAGTCTCAAGATAGTTTGAGTTCTATTGTAGGAAAACAAAAAGAATTTTTGTTTTCTGTACTTGATACCATGCAGACACGTTCTGTATTGTTAATGTCCCATAAGTTGATTTTTATGAATGACCATCCTGTGTTAGATACAATGATACCCAAAGTGTGTAATGCAAATAAAGGAGATTGCTATTATTGTCATAACGATAATAACTTTTATGGAGAGATTTATCCTAAACTTTTAGAAGTGAAAAATAAAGGAATTCAGGTATTATGGGTAGGAGGAGATTTAGGATATAAAACGTCTGAGTTTGAATATGAAGATGATCAAGGAATCGTTTTTCTGGGTAATGGATTTTGGTATCCTAAAGATTGGAATAAAGTATTACTTTTTTCAAAAGAAAAAGAAAGTGAGCTTACATATACGTTTGTTCCTATAGACTCTTTATTAAGTAATCAAGCAAAAGAAATAATAATGCCTTTATCTAAATAATTTTTTATTTTTTTTCGACTAACGGAATTATGTACCCAAAAATTTATGAGAAATGATACTTGCTGTATGAATATATTTTTAAATAGTTTTTCTGTTTATAGAAATGCCATTCTTCAAAGTGTTTTTCTTATCTGTAGTTTCTCTCTCTTTTCTCAAGAACTTTATAAACAACAAGTGTCATTGCAACATGATAATGATTTCGTTTTTGCAATAGACAGGTATTACACAGCAGGAACTTTTATTGGGTATAGTCGTGTGCTTGAAGGGGATTTTATATTTAAAAGAGAAGAAGATGCGCCTGTACAATTAGACTTGAGGTTAGGGCAAGAAACCTATACACCTAGGGAATTGTTTGAGAGAGATTTTGATCTTTTAGAAAGACCGTATGCAGGGTATTTGTTTGTGTCTGGTCAGCTATCTAAGGTAAAAAAATCTCATATATGGCAATTACAAGGGGAGTTTGGGCTGGCTGGGCCACAATCTCTTGCAGGAGATTTTCAGGTAAAATACCATGAGCTTATTGATACATTTATTCCTGTGTGGGAAGGTCAAATAGCCAATAGTTTTCATGTAAATTTTCAAGGAACGTATAGTAAAGATATGGACTTGGATAGTTCTTATTTGTTTAAAAATGTATCGTTACAATCTACAGCATCTTTAGGTACACGACGCTCTTTTTTGGAACAAGAAGTGAGGACATATATTGGTAAACGATCTTCTTTAGCGACAAGTTCTGCTTTTAATCGCATAGGTAACGAGCCTGAATTTTATGGATATGTAGGACTTGCTTATAGGTATGTGATACATAACGCGCTTATAGAAGGTCACCCTTTTGGAGATAATTCTCCATTTACATTAGATGCAATATCTTCTATTGGAAGGCTTACTTCTGGTATTGTGTATAGAAAAGGCCGCGTTACATATAGTATGGCATATAATTACACTACAAAAGAAACAGCAAGAGAAGGGCGATTACAGTATTTAGCACTGGTTTTTATGAGGTCTTTTTAGGCTAGGGAATTGTTAATATATGTGATGAGCACGCAACCATTATGCTGTTCTGGTGTCTTATTAAGTATATTGACTAATCTAATTACCATGCTATTATGAAAAATTTTATCTTTTTGTCATTCCTGAGTATTTTTGCCTTGTTTTTTTCGTGTGATGATTCTGAAACTAGATTTGAAACTAGAATAGTTGCCAATGCAGTACTTGAAAATAAAGATGTAATCCGAGCTTCTATCTCAGTCGAGTCAGAGCGCCCTATTAACGAGTCAGGTAAAATATATACCTATGTGAATTACGTTTTTGTAAATGATCGAAATCTAGGTGTGCATGTAATTGATAATCGTAATCCTGAAAACCCTCAAAAAATAGCGTTTTTGAAAATTCCTGGAAATGTTGATATTGAAGTGCGTAATGACATATTGTATGCAGATAGTTATACCGATTTAGTGTTGTTTGATATCTCTAATATAGATGCTATTACCTTTATTGAGAGATATGAAGATGTTTTTAATGATTTTGGTTTTGCACAAGCTTCACTAACAGAACCTTTTGATCAAGTTGACTATGGAGATTATGATCCTGAAGTATCCTTTATAGTAGATTGGACCTTTACGGAAATTCAAGTGGAGATTCAAGAATTTGAAGATGAAATTTTTGCAGAAGCTAGTTCAAGCGATGCTGGAAATGTAACTGGACAAGGTGGCTCTTTCGCACGATTTAAGATTGTAGATTCGTATCTATATGCGGTAGACTTTTCTGACCTCTATGTTTTTGATATTAGTATGTCAGGTATTGCTAATCAAGTTGGACAGCAAGGAATAGGGTGGGAAATAGAAACTATATTTAATAGAGATGATTATCTCTATATAGGAAGTCAGAGCGGAATGCTTATCTATAATATAGAAAATAGAACACAGCCTCAATATGCCTCAGAAATTAGCCATTGGCAAGGATGTGATCCTGTAGTCGTTGATGGAGATTATGCATATCTTACACTAAGAGGAGGAAATGTATGTGGACAAGATTTAAGTATACTTGAGGTAATTAATATTTCTGATAAGAATAATCCATATAGTGTTCATGAATATACAATGCAAGAGCCTTATGGTTTGGGATTTAAAGAAGACTTGCTGTTTGTAAGTGATGGACCTAATGGGTTTCAAATCTATGATAAAACAAATCCTGAAGATTTAGTACTTATTGAGGTGATTGAAGATATCAATGTGTTTGATGTTATACCTCTTGAAGATAGATTACTTGCCATTGCAGATAATATACTTTATCAATACACGTATGAAGAAAATGGATTGACATTACTTAGTGAGTTTGTTATTGATTAACACAACACAAAAAATGCTATGAAGTAGAGAAAGAGTGTTATGTTAAATAACACTCTTTTTTATATCGTGAATTCTCTTATTTTTGCTCAAAACATAGAATTCATGACGTTTTCAGAAATCCAAGAAAAGATACATAAAAATGCACCTGTAGATTTTGGGGAAGTATTTAATAATACCTTTAACTTATTTCAAAAAACATGGCTACAAGGATTCTTAATGCAACTCATATTATTTGGTGTTATTATGGGGATTATGTTTATTCTTTATATTCCTTTAATGGCTGGTGTTTTTATAGTGGACGGAATGGGAGGTGTTGAAGTTAGTGAAGGAGCTTCCATTCTTTTACTGATAGGCATGTTTATATTCTATGCAGCATTTATAGTGGCCATTAACTTTTTTTCTATGGGCCTACAGGCTGCTTTTTATCGTCAAGTGCGTATGAAAGATAAGGGTTTAGAGAGCGAGCGAGGAGTGAGCTGGGGTATGTTTTTTAAAAAGAAATATATGAGTAAATTACTTGTTCTTTCATTAGCAACTGCAGGGATTGGAATTGCCGCTTATCTACTATGTTTGATTCCTGTTTTTTATGTGATGATTCCACTACAATTTATAAGTATTATTTTTGCTTTTAACCCAGAATTATCTGTAAAAGAGGTGATTTATTCATCTTTTAATTTAGGGACTAAGAAATGGCTTATTACATTTGGATTGGTCTTTGTGTCTTTTTTATTAGTTATGTTAGCTGGGATGATTACGTGTGGTATAGGAATTTTATTTATAGCTTCTTTTGTGTACTTACCTGCCTATTTTATATACAAAGAAGTGGTCGGGTTTTATGAAGATGACGAAGCTATAGCTCAAATTGGAGCATAGTTTTTTCTTTTTTAGACGCTTTCGCGAAAGCGTAATACGTTGTAAAACAGTTATTTTAAATGTGTTTCTTTTGATCTTTTTTGAGAGAATTACCTGAGATAGAATTTTAAATTAAATATTTCATCTACTTTTGTAATCCCAAAAAAAGGAAAGTATGGCAAAGAATCTCGTCATTGTAGAGTCACCCGCAAAGGCAAAAACTATTGAGAAATTTTTAGGAGAAGACTATAAGGTTGAAAGTAGTTTTGGTCACATAGCAGATTTACCCTCTAAGGAATTAGGTGTAAATGTAGACGGTGATTTTAAGGCAAATTATATTGTCTCAGACGATAAGAAAAAAGTGGTCAAAAAATTAAAAGACCTTGCCAAAAAAGCAGAAATGGTTTGGCTAGCTAGTGATGAAGACCGTGAAGGGGAAGCTATTGCTTGGCACTTAGAACAAGAGTTGGGGTTAGTTCCTGAACGTACTAAGCGTATTGTATTTCATGAGATTACAAAGTCAGCGATTAAGCGCGCTATAGAAAACCCAAGAAAGATAGATTATCATCTTGTAGATGCACAGCAAGCAAGACGTGTTCTAGATCGTCTAGTTGGGTATGAGTTATCTCCGGTATTATGGCGTAAAGTAAAAGGAGGGCTTTCTGCAGGTAGAGTACAATCTGTATCTGTACGTCTTACTGTAGAGAGAGAAAGAGAAATTCAAAAATTTTCTGCAGAGGCTTCTTACCGAGTAGATGGAACGTTTGTCAATGAAAGTGGAAAAGCTTTTAAAGCAAAACTTCCTAAAAATATTTCTACAAAAAAAGGAGCTCAAGAGTTTCTTTCAAAAAATGCTACGGCACAATTTAAGGTAGCATCGCTTACAACAAAACCAGCATCAAAATCACCTGCGGCTCCGTTTACAACATCTACATTACAACAGGAAGCAAGTCGTAAACTATACTTTTCAGTAAGTAAGACAATGACACTAGCACAACGTTTGTATGAAGCAGGACTTATCACGTATATGCGTACCGATAGTGTCAACTTATCTGTAGATGCAAAAAATGCAGCTAAGGCAGAAATTATCTCTGCTTATGGAGATGCTTTTAGTAAAGAACGAAATTATAAAGGGAAATCTAAAGGAGCGCAAGAAGCTCACGAAGCAATACGTCCAACAGATTTTTCTCGTCATTCAGTAGATATAGATAGAGATCAAGCTAGATTATATGAGCTTATCTGGAAAAGAGCTATTGCTTCTCAAATGAGCGAGGCAAAACTAGAACGTACGAACGTTCAAATAGTGTCTTCTGCAGGAACCGATAATTTTACAGCAAACGGAGAGGTGTTAAAGTTTGAAGGGTTTTTAAAAGTGTATCTAGAAGGGCATGATGATGAAGATGCAGAAGAAACTGGGTTGCTTCCAGCCTTAAAAGAAGGAGAAGCACTTAGAAATTCAATTATAACCGCTACAGAAAGATTTACAAGACCCCCTTATAGATATACTGAAGCATCACTAGTTAAAAAACTGGAAGAGCTTGGTATTGGAAGACCGTCTACCTATGCACCAACGATTACGACGATTCAAAATCGTAAGTACGTCGAGAAAGGAACAGTAGATGGAACTGAGCGATCGTATGATGTGCTAATGCTTTCAGAAGGTGCTGTGAGTGAAAAGAAACTTACAGAGACTGTAGGTTCAGATAAAGGGAAATTAGTTCCTACAGATGTGGGTATGGTGGTAAATGACTTTTAGTCAATCATTTTGAAAATATTCTTGATTATAACTTCACAGCAAAAGTTGAGCAAGATTTTGATGAAATAGCTGAAGGAAAGCAGGAGTGGACTACCATGATGAGAGCATTTTATAAAGACTTTCATCCACATGTTAAAGACGTAGAGGAGAATGCCGAAAGAGAAGTAGGAGAACGTATTTTAGGAACAGATCCTAAAACGGGTAAGCCTGTAAGTGTTCGACTAGGTAAATTTGGACCTATGGTGCAAATAGGTACCGTAGAAGATGAAGAGAAGCCTCAATTTGCTAGTCTTGGCCCTGATCAACAATTAGGGAGTATTACCTTTGAAGAAGCGATGGATCTTTTTAAACTACCAAAAGACTTAGGAGTTTATGAGGATGAAGAAGTGCAAGTGAATAATGGGCGTTTTGGCCCTTATGTACGTTTTGGGAAAGTATTTGTCTCTTTGCCTAAAGGAAGAGATCCTATGGATGTAGATCTAAAAGAGGCAATTATCTATATCAAAGAGAAACAAGCTGCAGATGCACCTATATATACGTATGAAGATTTGCCAGTTCAGAAAGGAACAGGTCGTTTTGGCCCTTTCATAAAATGGAATGGAATGTTCATCAACGTCAATAAAAAATATGATTTTGATAATCTATCAGATGCTGATATTGTTCAACTTATTGAAGATAAGAAGCAGAAAGAAATTGATAAGGTTATTCATAATTTTGAGGCAGAAGGAATACGTGTAGAGAAAGCGCGTTGGGGAAGATCTAATATTATTAAAGGTAAAACTAAGATTGAATTACCTAAAACGGTAGATGCTTCAAAACTTACCCTAGAAGAAGTGCTGGATATTATAGAGAAAAAAGCACCAAAAAAGAAAACAACACGTAAAAAAGCAACAGCAAAAAAGAAATAGACAATGATATTTGATTTTTTGTTGCCTGTGACAGATGTAGCGATAGCCCATATTCAGTTATTGCATCATCAGTGTATAGGAAATACAATTAGAGTTCATAGTGAGCGTGAAGGCTTTCCAGATCTAGAAGGTGTTAAAATAGCTATTATTGGCTTACGCGAAAATAGACGAGACCAGAATCACTTAGGAGAAACGGTTTCTTTTACGGAAATACGAAGGGCTTTTTATGAACTATTTCCAGGGAATTGGCACACCCTAATAGCGGATCTTGGCGATATAGATAAAGGTGATCGTGTTGAAGACACGTATTTTGCAATTAGAAGTATTACGGAGGTTCTTGTTAAGAAGAATATCATTCCTATGTTTCTAGGAGGTAGTCAAGATTTAGTGTATCCTATTTATAGATCTTATGATAAATTAGATCAAATGGTTAACCTTGTAAACGTAGATAGTCGTTTTGATTTAGGGGACACAAGCAAGCCTTTAGAGAATCATTCTTATGTTGGGAAAATTATAATAGATGAACCTTATAACTTGTTCAACTATAGCAATATAGGATTTCAAACATATTTTAACCCTCAAGAAGAAATAGAGCTAATGGATCGACTTTATTTTGATGCATATCGTCTTGGGAATGTTACAGCAAATATTAAAAGAGTGGAACCTGTTATGCGAGATGCAGATATCGTTGCTGTCGATATGGGATCTATAAAAAGTAGTGAATTAAGTTCTAGACATAGTAAGATTCCTAATGGTTTTGAAGGAAAAGAGATTTGTGCTATTTGTCGTTATGCAGGAATTAGTGATAAAGTAAGTTCGTTTGGAATTTTTGAATATAAGAACGACTCGAATGAAGAAACGGCTGCAATGCTTGTTGCTCAAATGCTTTGGTATTTTGTAGAAGGAGTCAATTATAGAACCAATGAAGACTTAGATGTGGCGAAAGGAAGCTTTGTTACATATCAAGTACCAGTTGATGATGAGGTGCTTACATATTATAAGAGTAAAAAGACAGAAAGATGGTGGATAGAAATACCATTTATTTCGAGTTTGAATAATAAATTGAAAAGGCATACGTTATTACCTTGCACGCATCAAGACTATCTAGATGGCTGTAACCAGAATATCCCAGAAAGGTGGTACAAGGCGCGCAAGAAGAATGAGGTATAACCAGTACTAACTAAAAATAGAATGAAAGGTTTTAGGTAAATAAATTGTTTATTTCAAAATAAATAAATAGGTTTACGTCCTAAAATCTAGAATACTTAACCTATATCCTATGAAAAAGTGTGTTGCATTTATTGCGATAATGACTTTGTTATACAGTTGTGGCAAAGGAAACGATCGAGGAGAGCTTGTCGGAGTTAAAGGCAAGAGCTGGCATCCAGAAAAGCCCTATGGAATGACTCTTATATCAGGAGGTGCTTTCATAATGGGGAAAAGTGATGATGATATCGCTGCCGTAGAAGACGCCCCTACAAAGACAGTGACTGTCCGCTCATTCTACATGGACGAAACAGAAGTTACTAATTCAGAATACAGGCAGTTTGTATATTGGGTAAGAGATTCCATAGTACGTACAAAACTTGCTATTATGGCTGATGACTTAGGAGAAACGCCAGGAAGTGGTGGTATCGGTGACTTTGCATTTGCTGATGGTGATACCGACAATCTAAATCCATATCAACAATACATGTATGATAACTATTATGGATTAGGCGAAACTGGCTTTGAAGGTCGTAAGCTTAATAAAGATATAGATATCATATGGGATACAAGTGAATATCCAGATGAGTATTACTCAGAAGTAATGGATACGATGTATATTCCTGTAGAAGAGGCTTATAATGGGCAGCGTACAATTGATGTAGATAAATTAGAATTTAGATATACGTATTTAGATATAGAAGCTGCTGCAAGAGTAAAAGATGGCAAGCGTAAAGATTACATCAAAACGGAAAGAGTATCTGTATATCCAGATACTACTGTATGGATAAAAGATTTTGCATACTCATACAATGAGCCTATGCATAATGATTATTTCTGGCACGATGCTTATGGGGAATACCCTGTAGTAGGTGTAGACTGGATGCAAGCAAAAGCATTCTGTGAGTGGAGAACTCTTCACAAGAATGAATATCAAAAAACAAAAAAGAAACAATTTGTAAATCGTTTTAGACTTCCTGGTGAAGCTGAGTGGGAATATGCTGCTCGTGGAGGACTAGAAGGAGGAGATTTCCCTTGGGGAGGTCCTTATGCAAAAAATGATAGAGGTTGTTTCCTAGCAAACTTTAAACCTTTACGAGGTGATTATGGTGCAGACCAATCATTATATACTGTAGAGGCAGACGCTTACGAGCCTAATGATTATAACCTATACAATATGGCTGGTAACGTTTCAGAATGGGTAGCGTCTTCCTACGACCCTAACTCATATGAGTATATGTCTACCATGAATCCTAACGTAAATGACATTTCTAATAGAAGAAAAGTGATACGTGGTGGTTCTTGGAAAGATGTAGCTTATTTTCTTCAAGTAAGTTCTCGTGATTATGAATACCAAGACTCAGCGCGTAGCTATATTGGATTCAGAACCGTGCAGGATTTCTTAGGACTTGATGAAAAGGTGAACTTACGTAAAGCACCTAAATAGTACATTATTTATTACCCTATTACCCCAAATTATATTATAACTAAATCTAAACCTTAACAAAAAAACTAAATTATCATGGCAAAATCAAAATCTGGCAAGAAATTAATGAATATGGTCTATGGACTAGGAGCTGCAGTAGTAATTGTAGGAGCTCTATTTAAAATTATGCACTGGCCTTATGGAAATGAAATGCTTATTGTTGGACTACTTACAGAAGCAGCAGTATTTGTTGTTTCAGCTTTTGAATCAGTAGATGAAGATCTAGACTGGGCCTTAGTATACCCTGAATTGGCTGGAGGTCAGACAAAAGGTAAAAAAGAAGCACCTAAAGATGCAGAAGGTCTACTTTCTCAAAAACTAGACGGTATGCTTAAAGAAGCAAAAATTGACGGTGAGTTGATGGCAAGCTTAGGAACTAGCATTCGTAATTTTGAAGGAGCGGCAAAAGAAATCTCTCCTACAGTAGAAGCAATGAACTCTACTAAAAAGTATAGTGAAGAAATGGCACTAGCTGCTGCTCAAATGGAATCATTAAACAGTCTTTATAAAGTGCAGGTTGAGTCTTCTAGTCGTCAAGCTGAAATTAATGAGCAAGTAACTCAAAATGCTGGGAAGCTTAAAGAGCAAATGGAAAGCTTAGCAACAAACCTTTCTTCTCTTAATGGAGTATACGGAGGTATGTTATCTGCAATGTCTAAATAATTAAAGTTAGTTACTATAACTAATAACTAACCTTATAAAAATATAAAGACATGGCAGGAGGAAAATTATCTGCAAGGCAGAAAATGATTAACCTGATGTATTTAGTGTTTATAGCAATGCTAGCACTTAATATGTCAAAGGAAGTATTATCGGCATTTGGATCGATAAATGACAAGTTAGGAAGAGCGAACAGTAGTTTCGAATCTAAAAATAATCTTGCGCTAGCTGATCTTAAAAAGAAATCTAGTGAGAATGATGAGTTTGCTAAAGCTGCTTCTACAGCAGATCAAGCAGCTAGTGTTTCTAAAACATTCTATGACTTCTTAGAATCTGAAAAAGAAGCTATATACACAGGTAATAAGATTGAAGATAGAAAAGATTTTGAGACGATGGATCAAACTCAGTTTCTTGATGAGAGATATTACAAGAGTGGAAAGATCTCTAAAGAAGGTCAACGTTTCTTAGATGAAATGGATACATATCGTACTGGAATGTTACCTTTATTAGAAGGTAATCAAGCTTTGGTTGATCAAGTTAAGGAAGACTTTAATACAGGAACTGTAACTATTGGTGAAGGAACTGGTAAAGTTAACAAAGACTATATCAATTATCATTTCGTAGGATTCCCAGCTGTTTCATCACTTACAAAAATGACTCAAATTCAAAATGATATTAAAGTTGTTGAGAATGAGTTGTTATCTAAGCTACTTTCAGGTAACCTTAAAGAATTAGCAAAGTTAGATAACTATGAGACTGTTATGACTACTTCAAAAGGAGCTTATTATACAGGTTCTACTTTTGACGGAGTACTTTCTTTAGGTCGTGTAGATGCATCTACAAAGCCATCTCGTACAGCACTTAAATTAGATGGACGCCCTATTTCTGATGACAAAATCAGTTTTGATGGTGGTAAGCTAGTTTTAGGAGTAGGTACAGGAGGTGTTGGAGATCATAATATTACAGGATCATTATTTTACCCACAAGATGGTAAAGAGATTGAAGTAGTAGTAGATCAGAAGTTCACAACCATTAATAAGCCTAATTCAGCAACGATTGCTGCTGATAAGATGAATGTGGTATATCGTGGGGTGCAAAACCCAATGACAATTACATTTGCAGGGGTTGCTGATAATAAAGTAACAGCTAATGCAGCAGGTCTTACAAGAACACAAGGATCTAAATATGTAATGTCTCCTGGTACTGGAAAAAATGTAACTATTAATGTGTCAGCTACATTACCTGATGGTGGTGGATCTGTAAGCGATAAAGCTACTTTCCGTATTAAAGATATTCCTCGTCCAGTTGGAACCATGCGTAATGATGATTCTGGAGCATTAAAAATGACAAGAGAAGCAGTAGGTTCTGCGCCAGTTGGAGCAGCACTGCCTGATTTTGACTTTGAGTTAAATCTTAGAGTGAATAGCTTTAAATTTAAAGCGCCAGGTTCTGCAACAGTATTAGTTCAAGGAAGTAAATTGAACGCTGCTGCAAAAAATGCGCTTAAGAAAGTGAAAAGAGGAAATGTTGTTCAGATTTTTGATATTAAAGCAAAAATTCAAGGGAACTCATCATACAATTTAAGAAAGGTTTCTCCCGTTCTTATTGAGTTAACAAACTAATAATTTTATAATTATGAATCTTAAGAATCTAATTCTAATAGCATTTGCTTTTGTGATGACATCATCTGTCTATGCACAAGGGAATATCCTTAATGCAAAGACTCCAGATGAGATGTTTACCATTACTGAAGAGCAAAAAGCAAATGATAATGACGAGCCGCTTCCTTATGGATATGTAGAAAAAAGAGATGTTCTTTGGTCTAAGAATACGTGGGAAGTAGTCGATCTAGATGAGCGTGTTAATTTTCCATTGTATTACCCTATTGACACTCTTAATATAGGATCAGATAGACGTTCATTATACCAAGTCTTAATGAAAAACATTAAGAATGGGAAGATAGATGCTATATATGACGATTCATATTTTACAAATAAAATCACATTAGATGATATATCTGCTGCTCTTGAAGTGACAGATACCACAGATGATGGTTACAGAGAACTTAATGAAGGATTATCTATTTCAGATTATAATATCGAAACGAGACGTATTACTGCGCAAGATATCAATGCATATCACGTAAGAGGGTATTGGTATGTAGATAAGCGTCAAGGTGAGTTAAAGTATCGTTTATTAGGGATTGCTCCAGTTTCTGGAGATGTTAACTTCTTAGATGATGCTTCTCAAGAAGATATTGAACTTTTCTGGGTATGGTTTCCTGGTGCTAGAGAGATATTACATAAGGCAAAAGCCTTTAATCGGAAAAATACTTCGATGCCTATATCTTTCGATCATTTATTAAATAGTAGACGTTTTAGCGGTATTATTTATAGAGAAGATAATGTGCAGGGCGATCGTAAAGTAAAAGAGTATATTAATAATAATGCAATGATGCAATTATTAGAATCTACTCGTATTAAAGAAACGATCCGTGATCTAGAACAAGACCTCTGGAATTACTAATGTAATTTTAGTATAAAATTAAAAGCCATTTAGAATATATCTAAATGGCTTTTTTTTATGAAGTGATTTTAAATTGCGTAGTTGCATCCCACACTGTCGGTATATTGGTGTTATCTTTGTAAAATGCAAGATGTAGATTATATTATTGTTGGTTTGGGATTAGCTGGAATTGCTTTTTGTGAGCAACTAGAAAATGCCAATAAGACTTTTTTGGTTTTTGATAATGGTGTTGATGGAGCTAGTCGAGTAGCTGCAGGTCTGTATAATCCAGTGATCTTAAAACGGTACACATTACCTTGGAAAGCAACAGAGCAATTGGATATTGCGGTTCCTTACTTCAAAAAAATTGAACGTAAAATCCATGCTAATTGCATACAGGAATTACCTGTCCAAAAAGTATTTTCATCTATAGAAGATCAAAATAATTGGTTTGCTGCTTCAGGTAAACCAGAACTTGAACGATTTATTTCTCCAATACTTATTCCTGATACTAATGAATATATCAGTGCTCCGTATTCGTATGGGAAAGTATTGGAAACTGGACGAATTGATATAAAAAAGCTTCAAAAAGAGTATCAAGAATACCTTGGGGCTAAGAACGCTTTCGCGAAAGCGGACTTTGAACATTCAGAAATTGAGTGTACAGATCAGGGTGTTATTTATAAAGGAATTTGTGCCAAACGAATCGTATTTGCCGAAGGATATGGACTCAAGAAGAATCCTTATTTCATGCATTTGCCACTTGTGGGGAATAAGGGAGAGTATATTATTATAAAAGCTAAGGATTTAAAACTAACAGCTGCTATTAAAACATCTTTCTTTATCGTTCCTCTAGGAGATGATTTGTATAAAGTAGGTGCTACGTTTAACTGGAATGATAAAGATACTATCCCTACAAAAGAAGCTAGAGAAGAGTTAATAGAAAAACTGGCTACTTTAATTTCTTGTGAATATGAAATTGTAGATCAAGAAGTAGGTGTCCGTCCTACAGTGGGTGACCGTAGAGCTTTATTAGGAATGCATCCAGAATATCCTCAATTGATTGTGTTTAATGGTTTAGGTACGCGTGGTATTATGATGTCTGCCATGCTAGCGACACATCTTTTTAACCATGTAGAAAATGGTGAAGATTTAATGAAAGAAGTGAATATAAACCGTTTTGGGAAAAAGGCAAAAGCTTCTTAGGTATTGGCTAGTTGATCTTTAGCTTTGTCGTATTTCATAAAGAAATTAATCCATATATTTCGAGAAAGCCTCATGATAACTGGTAGAAATACAACCATAGTTCCTACAATAGCTAAAAAGGTATTGACTAGTGTAGCTCCAATAAAGAAATAAGTAATAGCAAAAGCGACAGCAGCAAACATAATTCCTACAGGATAACTTACATACATCGCTCCGTAAAAAAAAGAAGGTTCTATTTTATATTTTGTATTACAATGAGAACATCGCTCATGCATATCTAGTGTTTGCGAAAGTTTATAGGGGTTGGATTGTTTGTACATAGACTCATTATGACAAACAGGACATTTGCCAAATAGAATGCTATTCAATTTTGTTCCTTTTAAAAATGCCATAATGATGTTGATTTAAAGTACAAATTTAAGCATCTTTGCATTCTTCTTTTTGAGAAGATCATAATTTTTATCTATTTAGAAATGCTTAACATTCATAACCTTTCAGTATCCTTTCAAGGAGAGTATCTTTTTGAAGAAATAACCTTTAGACTTAACGGTGGAAATCGTGTAGGTCTTGTCGGGAAGAACGGGGCTGGTAAGTCTACTATGTTGCGTATTATATCTGGAGAGCAAGAATATGATACAGGTTCTATTGCGATTGAAAAAGAAATACAAATAGGATTTCTTAAGCAAGATATAGATTTTGTCGAAGGACGTACAGTGCTAGAAGAATCGTATGAGGCTTTTTCTGAAATTAAAAAATTAGAACAACAACTAGAAGAAATTAATACCCAGCTTTCTGAACGTACAGATTATGAAAGTGATAGTTACAATCAGTTAATGATTGATCTCAATGAGATACAACATCAATATGAAATACATGGAGGGTATAACTATCAGGGAGATACAGAGCGTATTTTACAGGGTTTAGGTTTTAAAAGAGAGGATTTTGAAAAACTCACGGACACTTTTTCTGGTGGATGGCGTATGCGTATTGAGCTAGCTAAACTGTTATTGCAAAGTAATGACATTCTTTTGTTAGATGAGCCTACAAACCATTTAGATATAGAATCTATTATATGGTTAGAAGGATTTTTGAAAAATTATATAGGAGCTGTAGTGATTGTATCTCACGATAAAATGTTTTTAGATAATGTGACAAATCGTACGATAGAAATATCATTGGGGCGTATTTATGATTATCCAAAACCATATTCGAAATACCTTGTGTTGCGTGAGGAGCTAAGAGAACAACAACTTGCATCTCAAAAGAATCAGCAAAAGCAGATAGAGCAAACAGAGAAGCTTATAGAAAAATTTAGAGCAAAGGCATCTAAAGCTACAATGGCGCAATCGCTTATTAAAAAATTAGATAAGATAGATCGTATTGAGGTAGATGAAGATGATAATAGTGTTATGACACTTAAGTTCCCAATTTCTATTACGCCAGGAAAAGTGGTGATAGAAACGGAGAGTATAGCAAAAAGCTATGGAGATAAAAAAGTGCTACAAAATATTGATCTATTAGTAGAGAGAGACACTAAGACAGCTTTTGTTGGTCAAAATGGGCAAGGTAAGTCTACATTGGCAAAGATTATTGTAGGAGAACTAGAGCATAAAGGACATCTTAAACTAGGCCATAATGTGCAAATAGGATATTTTGCGCAAAACCAAGCAGAGTATTTAGACGGTAGTAAGACAGTAGAAGACACCATGATCGATGCTGCCGATGAGAAAACAAGACCTAGAGTACGCGATATTTTAGGGTCATTTCTTTTTAGAGGAGAAGAAGTAGATAAATATGTACGTGTACTTTCTTGTGGAGAACTTAATAGATTAGCAC
>CAKZKZ010000867.1 GCA_937124495.1 uncultured Dokdonia sp.
ATCGTTTTGAAGAACGTCATCAACGAGAAGTTTTACAAAAAGAAAAAGCGAATACTGAACTTAAATTTTTAAAAGCACAAACAAACCCTCATTTTTTATTTAATACTTTGAATAATTTGTATTCATTAACATTAGAGCAATCTGAAAAAGCTCCAGAAGTTGTTTTAAAGTTATCTGGTATGCTAGATTATATGCTGTATCAATGCAAAGACCCTAAAGTTCCAATAAAAAAAGAAATCGATTTGATACAAGATTATATAGATTTGGAGTCACTACGTTATGGTAATAAGTTAACATTGAACTTTACCTACCATCTTCATGACCCTAACGTTATGATAGCACCATTGATCTTAATATCATTTGTGGAAAACGCTTTTAAACATGGAGCAAGTACTAATCTTAAGAATTCGATAATTGAAATTGAATTAACAACAAATCAAGATCAACTTTGTTTTAAAGTTTTTAATACATTACCAGCTAAAAAACAAGATAATAAGAAAAATGAATCACATTCTGGAATTGGGTTTTCTAATTCACAGAGACAGTTAGAATTGAATTATAAAAATAATTATGACTTGAAAAGCACAAAAACAGATGCTAATTTTCAAATCATATTAAACATTAATTTAAAGTAATATGGGTATAAAATGTATGGTCGTTGATGATGAACCATTAGCTATTAAAGTACTTGAAAAATATATTAAGAAAGTACCAGATCTTGAACTTGTTGCAACCTTTGACAATCCAATAACTGCTGCTCATTTTCTCCAAAATACAGCCATTGATCTTTTATTTTTAGATATCCAAATGCCTGAAGTTACCGGTATAGACTTTATAAAAAACACATCGATACAGCCTAAAGTTATATTAACCACAGCTTACAGAGAATATGCTCTAGAAGGTTATGAGTTAGATATCATTGACTATTTATTAAAACCAATACCTTTTATTAGATTTTATAAAGCCCTAAATAAATACAAAGCATTATCAGTAGACGTTCAGTCTACTGATAATAAACCGTCAGAAATAGATAATACATCAAATCACATCTTTGTGAATTCAAACAAGAGAATGATTAGAATAGAGTTTAATAGCATCTTGTTTATTGATAGCATTAAAGACTATATAAGAATACATACGACCAGCGACACTATCATAACAAAGGGTAAAATAAGCACCTTTGTTGAAAGGTTACCCTCCAAATTTTTGAGAATTCATCGTTCTTATATTATTAATACTGGAAAAATTGCTTCTTTAACTTCAAAAGATGTTGTCTTACTTGGAGGTATAGAAATTCCGATAGGTACTTCCTATAAAGAAATTATCAAGTTAATTAAGAATTGAGATCTATAGATTATTAATTGCTAGACTAATTTTTAACGCTCTGTCATGTCTAAATCAAAATTTTTTGAAACTGTTTTTATAGCCGAACTCTATTTGATAATAGCCTCAATTTGTTTTATGGATTATTGTTTTGGTAGCCTAAGTTTTTCTATAATTTCTGTGCTCTTATATAGTTTTCTTTACGTTGCATTGATTAAATTTATACTCAAAGAGTGGACAACTCAATGTGTTTTCAAAATAAAATCTAGTAGTTCTCTGAAACGATCGTTTTATGAAACAATATATGAATTAGTATTGATGCGTTTGTTTAGTTTCAATAGTTGTCAAGTACTGTAAATATAGTATATAAGAGACGTTTTTTGATTTTTTGATTTGATTTGACGAATAACTTTGGAAAACCCATAGTTATGAATAGGGGAAAATATGTTTTTGCTCAAGTTCTTTCGTTAGTGAATCGCTACGAATTTCAAAAATGTGTTGATCGCTACAACGGAGATCACGCAACAGGTAAACTTAACTGCTGGAATCAATTTGCCTAACTTTTCTTTGGACAGCTTACCAGCAGGAATGGGTTACGTGATATTTGCGTCTGTCTGAAAGTACACGATAATAGGCTCTATCATTTGGGTATCAAGGATAGTGTAAACCAATCTACTCTTTCCCGTGCTAATGAAAATAGAGATTGGCGCATTTTTGCCGATTTCGGAGTATATTTGATCAGTATTATAAGTCCACTTTATCGTAATGAACCAAAAGTAGTTAGCGGTGTTGAAAATGACATTTTTGCCATTGACTCCTCTACAATTTCTGTAAGTATCAATCTTTTAGATTGGGCTCACGGGAAATATTCCCGAGGTACGGTCAAAATACACACAGTTCTAAATTTACAAGGAAACATACCTGCATTTATTCATATAACAGACGGTAAGTATCACGATGTAAATGCCCTTGACCAAATAACCTTCCTTCAAAGTGCTATTTACGTTATGGACAAGGCATACATTGATTTTGCAAGACTTTACAAATTGCATAAGAACGATTCCTTTTTCATTGTTCGCGCTAAAACTAATTTGCGGTTCAAGGCTGTAAAATCAAGAAAGGTGGACAAGGAAACTGGATTACGGTGCGACCAATTAATACGCTTGCAGGTACCAAAGAGTCATAAACAGTATCTCGATAAAATTAGACGTGTTAAATACTATGATAAAGAAATGGATATGGCGTTTATCTTTTTGACAAACGAACTGGATCTCGAACCGCTAGAGATAGCAAATGTTTATAGAGAACGCTGCAGATAGAAGTTTTCTTTAAATGGATTAAGCAGAACCTAGAACTTAAAAAACTGTGGGAACATTCACAAAATACTGTCAAAACCCAAATGTGGATTTCAATCAGCACTTATTTGATTATAGCGGCATTGAAAAAACAGATGCACAGTCATTACTCCATTTATGAAATAACCCAAATATTAAGCATTTCCGTATTCGACAGAACACCTCTAAATGAACAATTTACAGAAAATAAAAGATTACACCATATTTACATCTTAAGTTGTGCGAAGCCATATATTTATTGGTATAAAAATATTGTATCGGTAAATAGACTTGCCTTTAGTTAGCTTTTGTTTTCTTTCACTCAATTATTATCTAAAAAAGGAAAATACTCTGTTCCTCTAATTCCTCTGTTTTATCATGAGATGGAACCGTTTTTTTACTACACTTTTGCGCTCGTAAATTTTGATAAATCAAAATAAAAAACCTTGAAATCCTATAGGATATTTTTCTTTTATATAATCGATTGTTTCATCAATGGTTGAGAATGTTTTTTTGTAGACAATTGCTTATTCCAATCAATAAAATTGTATAAGTCAATTTCTGTATTAAGAAGCAAATTATTTAATAAACAAAATAATAGATTAGTTAGAGTGATCCTAGTAGTTTAAGTATTCTAACAAAAAACGTTGGTTTTTAAGAGCCCATTGACCAAGGGTGTTGTTTTTAACTTCAAGATTAATCTTTCTTATAATATTACTACGATGTTTTTCTATGGTACGTTCTGACACATGTAAACTCATAGCAATTTTGTTGGTGTCATACTCTTCTGCTATAAACTTTAAGATTTGACACTCTGAAGGAGTTAATAGGTTTAAATTCTTAAGTGTGCTATCAACTTCCTTTAACGAGATTTTTTGAAGAGATGTACTAAAATATTCTTCATTATCCTGTATAGCTTTAATACAAGCATCTAGCTCATCTATAGAGTCCTCCTTGAGAAGGTAACCACTTATACCAATAGACTTGGCTAGTGCAATATACTCTAGTTCTTTATGGAAAGATAATACTACAAACTTTGTTTTAATTGTTTTAACTCGAGCCATTTTAATAACATCAAACCCAGTTAATAGCGGCATATCTATATCTAGTAAAGCAATATCAGGTTGATGTAATAAAATCATATTAACTGCTTCTATACCGTCTTTTGCAATTCCTAAAACATCATGTCCTTTTTCTTCTAAAGCCTGATGCAAGCCATTAAGTAAAAAAACATGATCGTCTGCTATAACAAATTTCAATGAAGTATTCATGTGATAACTGGTATTAAAATATAGATATTGGTTCCTTGATTAAGAGCGCTTTTTATATGAAATTGCGCTCCTATTATATGACATCGCTCTTGTATTGTTTTAAGTCCTAGACTTACTTCAAAGCTATTTTTACTTTGATTAAATCCTATACCGTCATCTTCTATTAATAGAATGATTTTTTCTTCGTCTTTTGATAGCGTAATATGGGCAGATTTAGCCCTAGCATGTTTTACAATATTAGATAAAGCCTCCTGTACTATTCTATATATATGTATTGAAGCTGTATTAGGGATATATTTATCTAATAATTGTATGTCTCTTGAAAAAAGTATTGAAGTATTATAATCTACTTCATCTATAAGCTTCTCTAAAGCTTTTGATAAACTAAGTTCATCTAATATAGTAGGATGAAGACCTTGTGCTATTGTTCGTACTTCAGAAATTGCTTCGTTTACAAGGTTTTGTAAGTTACGATTCTTTAGTTTTTTAGACTGCTGAGAGATGATGACCATTTTTTGTCCTAAACTATCGTGAAACTCTCTCGCAAGTTTTCGTTTCTCTTGATCTTGTATACTTAACAACTTTCTACTAAAAGTAGCATTGCGTTTTGCTTTAATTCTGAAATAATTAAGAAAAATACTAGATAAGAGTATGAACACCAAAAGACTTATTCCCCAGATAAAAAGGGGTTCTTTCCAGAAAGGGGTCATAATTATTAAAGAAAAGGTATATGCCTGATTGTTTTCATCAAGAAGATTCTCTTCATTATAAGCCGCCATAAACTCAAAAGTATAATCTCCTGATGGTAAATACGGAAACACTACTTTTGGATTTTTTACAGGTAATGACCAAGTATCAATAGATCTTAGCCCTTTTAATCTATACTTATAAACAATATCATTGGAGTTAGTAAAACCCAAGGCTTGCATATAAAATGTAACATAATTTTTATCATACGATAATGCGAGACTATTATTTCTTTTATATAAGGTATCTGACACTTTCTCTGAAAAAAGATCTATCTGGCGCAAATTAAGTTTGATTTCACTCGTTGTAGAAAGATGTTCCTCGGGGTTTAAAAAAACAATCCCTGCGGTACTACTTGCAGCTAATAGCCCCTTTATGTTACTTGTAAGGCCATCTTCATGTATATCAATCTGATTATCATTAGATATGGTTTTATAAGTTCGAGTGTTTATATTATTATTTTCTATCCATTCAGAAATATTCAAACTCAAAAATACATTGCGCCCTGCAAGCCAAAGAGTATTCTCTTTTATAAAGACAGCGTTAAACTGCTCTTTACTCTTTAAAGCACTAATAGGCAATGTTTTCTTTTCATAAATGCCATTTTGATGTTTAACTTGATATAGGCTATCTCTGGAAAGTAAAAAAACAGTATTTTGATCATATACATCACCGCTTAAAAAACCATGATGTTTTTCTGGTTCTAATCCTGGTAAGATAGATTCTTCTCCATTTTTTAATAAGAACACCCCATAAATACGAGTGATTAAATAATCATTACCTAGTGGCAGTACTTCAATAGCTCTCCTACTATCTTTATAGTATGTGCTATCTTTAGTGATATGTACTAGTTTACCATCACCACTTAGTATAATATCATTATTATAACCTAATGAAGTAAGGAAAGATCCTTTTTCTATAAGTGTGATTTTATTAGTTAAGTCTAGAGAATACGTAGCATCTTCTACACAAACAATAATACCACCTTGATGACTGCTTAATGAATGTATCTTTTTAGTAGTCCATAATGTATTGATGATCTTTTTATCTTTAAAAATTTTTAAGCCATTATCAGTTGCTATGTAAATAACATCATCTCTAAATAGCACATCATTAATAATACTATTACCTATAGCCTCCTTACTAAGAAAAGAAAATGAAGCATCCCTATACATAACGATTCCTTCTCCAAAGGTTGCAAACCAAAGATTGTCTTCATAATCTTGGGTTAATGAGTACACATAATTACTAGGAAAACCTACGGAGGTGCCAAGATTAGAAAATTGCTCATTTTTTAGATCAAAAAACAGTACGCCATTGCCTTCGGTGCCTATCACAAGTTTAGTATCTGACACGTTTTTTATAGCATATACTCTATTTGCGTCAAGGTTATCTTGGTCAGGTATAAATGTGGTTATTTTATCGTTTTTATAACGGTATAGTGCTCCGTATGCCCCTATCCATAGGGTGTTATTTGTGTCTTTGTAGATGCCATAACAAACATTATTAATGCCATGAGTGTCTGCATTTATAGTTTTAATACTAAAAGGATAAAGTGTAATTTTTTTGACCCCGTCATTTACAGAGGCGCTATAAAATGTATTAGTGTCATATAGTATCGTATTTGTAGCAAATACCGTATCAGGATCTACTGAGCGGTCTATTTGAGATAAGACATTTACAATGCCTTTATTATACGAGACTAGGCCTCTGTTACTAAAAATATATAATGTGCCATCTGGATGCTCTATAAAATCTGTGATAGTACCTAGGCTCTTAAAAATAGGATCTTCAAGTTGTTTTATTTCATCATTTTCAAAATAACTTACACCATTATCCAGTGTGCCCATCCAGACACGCTGTTTACTATCTTCATAAAGACAATTTACAAGATTAGAAGACAGTCCTTGTTCTTTTGTGTAATGCGTAAAATTACTCCCATCAAAACTACTTACACCTCCCACTGATGCCGTCCATAACAAACCATCACTAGCCTGTATGACATCAAAAACTTGATTATGTAACATACCATCATTCACTGTATATTTTTTAAATATAAACTCTTGGCTATATAAACAGGTAGTACATAAAATTAAAAGAAGTAATACTTTTTTCATTGGTATAAAGATATACGCTTTCGCGAAAGCGTAAAAATATAAACCCCATCTAAATTAGAATAAACAGATGATGTCATTTAAGCCCAAGCTTTAAAAATTGATCTTCAAGAGCAGAGAGTCTTTTATTATTTGTTTCATTATTTTTCTCTAATGTCACAATTTTTTTAATTAATGCTTGAGTAGCGCTTATGTTTAGGGTGGTTAACGCTTCATAATCTACTACGTGAAAATCGGATACCTCTCTACCATACACAAACACACGCCCTTCTCTTTTTGTAGTAACCTTAATTCCTAAATTATGTATTTCTAATACTTCTACAAGTTCATTCCCCTCTGCATAAATGAGTTTTACTGTGTCTCCAACTTTGAGGTTAGGTACTGTGATATCAAGCCAGCCTTGTGATAATTGAGCAACCTGATAGATATCTGGGATCACTCTCCTAATATCTTTTGTGACCGCCTGCGGATATACTTGGTCTAGTTGCTGTGCAATCACTTTTTTATAAGCTCGTTTGCCTTTTGCTATTGTATCTTTTAAGGTGTAATTGGTGACTTCAATTTGGGTAAGTGTTTCTAAGTCTTCTGTGTTATTACTTACACCTTCAATGTTTTTAATACGAGCATCTGAAAAGGCATTAAACTCTGAAGCCGCGATTCTATTAGATGCGTATAAAGAATAGTTTTGTGCATTGGGTGTTGAAGTTCCCGTACTTCCTCCACTATTAAGAAATCCATAATTACCTATAGTCGAATTAAGTGAGCCATCTATAACGACCTTAGCAATTGTAGGGTTGGATATGCCTATACCTATGTTGCCATTTTTTAAAATGGTTAAGGCATTACTTCTATTTGCAAATGAGGTTCCATTGCCTACCACAAAAAGAGGGTCAGTAGCCACAGGGAATGTTACGCCTGATATAGTAACTATCTCACTATAAGTACCTACAGTCGTTTGAGCATACGATCGAGCGCTTACTCTTACTCCAGAGGCCAAGGCTCCAGTTCCTTCAACCTGGTTATCTACTCCTGTTGCAAAACTAGAATTTCCAAAACTAATATTTTGAGTTCCAAATGCTGCACTATTTGTATTTGAAGCACTATTATTACTGCCAGAAGTAAACGATGCATCTCCGCTAGAACGATTCTCACTGCCTGCAGCAAAAGAATAAACTCCAGATGCTATGCTATTCTGACCTGCACCAAAAGAGTATAATCCCAGATTTACAGTATCCCATTGATCATTAAGAGCTCTTCCTGTTCTAAAAGCTCCCATACTTTTATCAAAAAAAGTACGACTATTATCGTCTGTTGTGCTTGTGTCATTATCTAATTGTGAGCTTCCAAAAACAAAATCTTCGGTATTAAAATTAGCTCCATTATGAATAATATTGCCTGTTTTTTCAAATTCACCACTATTTGCTGAAGCCGAAATACTTGTCCAAATGGTGCCATTATAATAATAAAAGCCATTTAAAGCATCTGTTTGATAGATCATAAGCCCTTCTGTGGGAGTGGTGATTCCATCTCGTTGAGCTTGTGTCATCCTAGGAATTAAGATCCCAGCGTCTGTAGAGTTAATATCTAATATAGCAGAGGTATCTGGTGTTGTTGTGCCTAGTCCTGTTTTTCCGTTTTTAAGTATTGTTAAAGCATTACTGCGGTTTGTGTTAGAAGTTCCGTTACCAATAACAAAAAGACGGTCTTCTAGCTCTGGATCTGTTGCGCTTATGGGTGTATATAGTTCATTAAATCTTCCTATGGTTGTTTCGGCATACGATTGCGCAGTAACGTCTACACCTAATGCGATAGCAGCAGGACCTTCTGTTGTATTTCTAACGCCTGCTGCAAAAGAGGCATAGCCTTCTATGTTATTATCTCTTCCTATAGCGGAGCCTATATCAGCATTAACTTGGTTGTTTCTTCCTAAAGCAACACCCCAATTACTTTCTACCGTATTGCTTAGTCCCATAGCTGTACTGTGTGCACCCGAAGCAGTATTGCGCCCGCCAGATGTAAAAGCAGCAAAACCTATAGATGAGTTGTTCTCACCTATTGCAGCAGCGGCATTTCCAGAAACTGTATTATCTATTCCCAAAACTACACCCCAGTTATTCTCTACCGTATTTCTATATCCCATCGCGGTACTGTGCGCACCAGAAGCAGTATTTTGACCACCAGATGTAAAGGCAGCATAACCTATAGATTCATTATTTTCTCCAATTGCAGCAGTAGCAAATGCTGATGCTGTATTTCTATATCCAGCTGCAAAAGGCTCATTTGCTGAGGCTGTGTTTTCCCAACCAGCCGTAAAAGCAGAGTTATTAGAGGAGATATTTCCAAAACCAGTTGCAAATGATACAAGACCAGAGGCTGTATTATTAGTGCCTACAGCAGTAGCAGTATTTCCCGAAGCAGTATTATTAACACCTAATGCAGTAGAAGTATTTCCTGAAGCTTCATTAGACTCTCCTCCTGCAAAAGAAGTACTCCCAGAAGCAATATTATTCCAACCAGTAGCAAAAGAATTAGTTCCTAAATTTGAAGAGTCCCATTCATCTCCATTGGTTCTACCAGCTCTAAAAGCTCCATGACTTTTATCAAAAAACACACGATTATTATCGTCTCCAGTACCTGGGTCATTATCTAATTGTGTACTGCCAAAAACAAAATCTTCACTATCAAAATCAGAACCGTTATGTATAACTGTTCCAGTTTTTTCAAATGCACCTATACCTGTAAACGAAATTCTGCTCCAAGCTGTACCATCATAGTAATAAAAACCTTTTGTAGCTACATCAGTCTGATAGATCATAAGTCCCTCTGCTGGGGTAGGAATAGCATTTCGCTGTGCCTCTGTCATTCTTGGTATTAATAAACCCGCTTGAACAGAAGTAATATCTAATATAGATGAAGAATCTGGTGATGTAGTTCCTATTCCTACTTGACCATATATAAGTGTACTTACAAGGATGAAGAGTATTGTAATGTGTAGACGCATAACAAAGTGAATTTTGATGGTAAAAATATTACTATCTATTCACCTATTAAATACGTACCGGTACGAATTCTATACGTACTGGTACGTATAACCTCAAACACTTTACCTATTGTAAAAATTACCATAACCATACTTCATATTAAGGTTTTACCAATAATATTTTCCTCTTTCCTTCAAAGTGATCTCCTTTTTTATAGAGTTTAGTAGGATACAAACTCTTCTCTAAATTAATAAACCATTTATTTTTGATTGCTCATCATTAATTACACCACTTAAATAAGAATATCATCTAGTTTAAGATGAATTCTATCACCAAACTTGAACTTCTTAGTTATAATTTCTTTATTGTTTGAAAGAGTGAAGATAGCGTTTTCTCCTTATCATTTTTTTTAACATTATATCGAGATTAAGGGCGTTTTTATTAGCTGTTTCATTTCCTAAATTTTGAGACCAACTATCTTCTTTTAAACACCATTCTCCGATGAATTTTGAAACTGAATTCTCTGTTTTAAGTACTCGAATCTGACTAGTAAAAGGAGGTGATGTTAATTAATAGTCTTTATGACACTTCCACAAGTCAACATTGCATCTCCATAATAAGGGTTTCTAATTTCCTTTTCTGAGCTTAACCAAATAGCACCTTTATTACTATTAGCCATTGGGCATTTTTGAACATATAATACTTCTGAAAGTTCTTTTATATTCATCACAAGAGCTACCATATTTTCGTTTAAAACGACCAAATATTCTCTTTGTTTTTCTAAATCAGAACTAGACGAAATAGCATCTAACATTTCTATGCTCTTTGAAATATGCGCCTTTTCCATTTTACCTAAATCATTTGTTTCTATAATTTTTAGTTTATCTACTATAGCATTAGCTAAAACAGAAACTTGAATTACATCACTATCTACAAAGGCATCTTTCATTTTAAAATACGGTTGTAATGCAGTTTGAAACACAGTTTGAAATGCTTCTGGCAATTCCATATCCATCATAGGAACTGTGTTAGGTTTGCTTTCCATAGAAGTTTCTTGCATTCCTAAATGTCCTTCGTGACCCGTCATTGTTTTGCCACCAGATTTATTCATCATAGATTTCTTACCCTGTAACTGTGCAGCTGCATCAACGGTAAATGTTCCATTAGTGACAATCTCATCTCCGTTTTCTAGACCTGATATAATAATATAATTCTCTCCGTTACGTGTCCCAATAGTTACTTCTCTCATTTCAAAAACAGCTTCATGCGGTTTTGTCTTAACATATACTAAAGAGCGCTCTCCTGTCCACAAAACTGCACTTGCAGGAATACTCAATGATTCTTCCATAGCCTGCGTTACACTTTTTATTTTTCCTGTAACAAACATTCCAGGTTTGAATACATTCTCTTTATTCTTTAGGGTTGTACGAACTGTTACAGTTCTAGTACTATTATTAAGAATAGGGTCAATAAATGAAATAATAGCATCAAATTGCTTGTTAGGATATGCATTTGTAGTAACCTTGATTTTCTGTCCTTTCTTAAATTGAGAAATTTGATTTTCATAAACATCAAATTCTGCCCAAACTGAATTCAAATTACTCACTTTTAGAATAGGTTGCCCTTGTTTTACATAGTCACCTTCAGCTGCCATTACCATGGCTACTGTTCCAGAAACTGTTGCATATATTGGGAAGTTTTCACGAACTTTTCCTGAAGCTTCAATACTATTGATTTGTTTTTCTGAAAGCTTCCATAGTTTTAGCTTATTTCGAACTGCCTTATACAAAGCAGGTTGAGACTTTTTTAAAGAAGTCGTCGTAAGTAACTCCTGCTGTGCAGCTACCAGTTTAGGAGCATAAATAGTAGCCAATAATTGTCCTCTATTTATATTTTGGCCTTCATAACTTACATTCAATCGCTCCAAACGACCATCAAAATAGCTTGCCTGAACAGCATTATTTTCTTCGTTTGTAGCAATTTTCCCTGATAATGAAATCATTCCATCTTCATCATTTGATGACATTGCACCAACAATACTGGTTTGAATATTAGCCAATGCCATCGCATTTTCTGTCATTTTTATTTCATTTACTGTTAGGCCTTCTACACCTGTTTCTACAGGAATTAAGTCCATTGAACAAATAGGACAATCACCGGCTTCTGGTAACATAATCTGTGGATGCATTGAACAGGTCCACATTTGATTGGTTTCTGTAACTGCATCGTGATTATGGTCTGTTTCTTCTTTTGATGAGCCACCAAACAGTATCCACCCTAAAAGTAGACCTACAGCTAATATTACGAGATAAACTATATATTTTTTCATTTCTTTATTTTTTGCGTTTTA
>CAKZKZ010000868.1 GCA_937124495.1 uncultured Dokdonia sp.
ATAAGGACTTTGCCACTAGTGATAAAATACGTGATGAATTATTAGCACTAGGAATTCAGCTGAAAGATGGTCGTGAAGGCACGTCCTTTACTTTAAACTAATGGCTTCTTTAAAGAACATAGCTATTGCTCCTTTTTTAGGTATTATTTGGTTATACCAAAAATTAATATCCTCATGGACACCCTCGACGTGTAGATTTACACCGACCTGTTCTCATTACACCAAAGAGGCATTACAAACACACGGACTCATCAAAGGAAGTAGCTTATCCATAAAACGTATTTTTTCTTGTCATCCCTGGGGTGGACAAGGGTATGACCCTGTACCTCCTAAAGAGGATTCTAAAAAATAGGTTAAGAATACGGTTAAGGAAAACTGACTTTAGTATCTTTACCCTTACGACAACGATACGTTAACAACCACTATGATTGCACTTAAATTTACTTGGAATCCACTTACGGGAATAGATCTCGGATTTATTACCATTCACTTTTACAGCCTTATGTTTGTAGTTGCCTTTTCTTTAGGATACTACCTCACAAAAAAGGTCTATAATAATGAAGGAGTCCCTATAGAAAAACTAGATTCTCTTTTTATGTATGCGGTCATCTCTATTCTTTTAGGAGCGAGATTAGGACATGTCTTGTTCTATCAAACCGAGTTATTATGGCAAGATCCGTTATCGGTATTTTTACCCTTTAGATTTGTTCCTGAATTTGAATTCACTGGATTTAGAGGATTAGCAAGTCACGGTGCCTTTATCGTTGGAATGTATGCTATGTATCGATACAGTAAGAAAGTATTAAAAAAACCATTTCTCTGGACGCTTGATCGTGTGTCTATCCCCGTAGCACTAGGTGCTATGTTTGTGAGAATGGGCAACTTTTTCAACTCAGAAATGGTAGGAAAAGTAACAGATAGTGCTATAGGAATCCAGTTTGTACAAGATGAGATCGGTGAGAGACGCGCTATGTCTATTACAAAGATCAATAACCCTAGAAAAGCACTACAAGCATTAACTGAAGATTCACAATATGCTGATCTAATCGCAGAGATTCCCTATCGTTATCCAGGACAATTGATGGAAGCTGCTGGGTATGCTGTAGTATTTCTGATTGTATTATATCTCTATTGGAAAACAAAAGCTTCTGAAAAAGTAGGACTCTTATTTGGAACCTTCTTACTCCTATTAATGGGCGTACGTTTAATTGTAGAAAACTTTAAACGAGAACAAGTAGAAGGTCGTGAAGACTGGATACTTGGTCTTAATACAGGTCAAATATTAAGTATCCCTTTTATCCTTATAGGAATCTATCTTGTATACACATCACTCACGAGAGAAAAGAAGCATACTATATGAAGAATTTTGTAAAAATAGTAATAGCGCTCCTCATCACGTTTACAGTCTATAGTTGTAAAGAAACCAAAGAAGAAAAAGTCATTACGCCTACTGAGTTTGTCTTTACCAAAGAAGGCAGCCTTATCCTCACCAAAGCAGATGGAAGTCATATTCAAAAATTAGACATAGAATTTGCCGAAGATGATTATGAGCGTGAAACTGGACTCATGCACAGATCAAGTATGGAACCGTTACAAGGCATGCTATTTATACTCGATGAAGAACGTTTGCAAAATTTCCATATGAAGAATACGCTTATTCCATTAGATCTTCTTTTTATTGATAGCAGTAAAAAAATAGTTTCTTTTGCTGAAAATGCAAAGCCTATGGATCTTACGTCTTTGCCATCACAGGTACCAGCCAAATACGTACTAGAAATCAACGGCGGACTCGCTGAAGAGTGGATTATAGAAGTAGGTGACACGGTGGAGTGGACGAAGGATTAATCTCTTCCCTTGTATTACAAAATTACACCACTACTTTATTTCTAAGTCTTGCTTTGTAAAATTACAATAGAAACTAAACCTTTCAGAAAAGGCTAATTAGACAAAAATCTATTAGTTCTTTTGTCTTAGTTTACATTTTTCTATTTTCTATATCTGCAAATTTTTGTTTGTCTGTAGCTAGTATATCTGTCAATTCAAACCTTTTTTTTTCTAATGTATTAAAATTTACCAGATTCAAATATTGGTCAACAACATTTCGATCAATCATAATTTTTCCTCCGCCAGCCCAATGCCGATCAGTTCCATTTTTTTTAATTCCAGAAATCCAGTATTCATCGCCAGTTTCAATGTCGTAATGGTTTCCGCCTTCAACCCCCATTGCATTCATATTTTTAAAGGCCTTACCATTAAAGTAAACAGTTCTTCCAGACTTAGAAAATTCTGCTACTCCAATCCAAGCAGGCCCACTATCCCCAAATCCACTTTTTAATTCTATATATTTTAATTCTGATTTCATTGTTACTTTACAGGCTTTACAACAAAGATATATAACAATTCCCTATCTATTGAGCCAGAGATTACATACGTAACTAACTATCCAAAAAAATAAAAACACAAAAAGACCGTCTTCTTATGAAGACGGTCTTTCTTGTATAGGTTGTAAGTAAACTTATTTCTTAGCTAAGAATTCATTTACTCTGTCTGGCGCCATAACTGACTCAACAAAAGTGTAAGCTCCTGTTTTTGGAGATTTTACCATTTTGATAGCTTTTGTCAAACGCTTTGATCCTGTTTGTAAGGATGCTACTGATTTCTTTGCCATGTCTTAAATTTATTTAATTTCTTTATGAACTGTCATACGCTTAAGTACTGCGTTAAATTTCTTTAACTCCATACGATCAGGCGTATTCTTCTTATTCTTTGTTG
>CAKZKZ010000869.1 GCA_937124495.1 uncultured Dokdonia sp.
CTATAAAAAGAGCTGATATGATACGTAAAAACTGCTCTATTATCATCCAGCTAGTATTTTTAAAGTAATATACAAATCTTGAATTTATCTTTAAAGCATTAATTTTTTTAAACAAATTAATATTTCACTCATTAAAAATTTCATTATTTTATTAAGTCAGGCTTTTATTTTCTAAATTTTTCAGAAAAACCTTACTATATCTATGTACACTCATCTCATTTGATATTTCGTCAATGGAAAACCATCTAAACTTTTCATGTTGTTCATTTGGTAAGTTCATCTGACTTTGTTTTAATTTTATGGAATGAGTGGCATTTATATAATGTGTAGAAATGTCAGGCCCAAAATAACTATCATTATAAAAATGTTCAAACAAACCTAGAAATTCCAAATCATTATAATTTAACTCGATTCCTAACTCTGTAAATGATATTCGCTGAACAGCATATTCAATGGATTCATTTTTATAAATACGACCTCCTGGGACAAACCAATAATCCTTTGCTGGTGCATTTTTTCTTTTTCCCAAAAGTATTTTATTAAATTCATTTAACACTACAAGATCTATTGCAAATAAAGGAGCACTTATTACAATATTTTTAAATTTTTCAACATCTAACATCGTTATTTACGAAAGCCATCTTGGTTTTTCTTAAACCAATTATATGTTTTGATTAATCCCTCTTCTAATCCAACTTCAGCCTTCCAACCTAATCGATTTAATCGAGAAACATCCATTAATTTTCTTGGTGTTCCATCTGGTTTAGTACAATCCCAGAAAATCTCACCTTGATAACCGACAACTTTTGCGACTAATTCTGTTAATGATCTTATTGTATAGTCAACACCTGTTCCAATATTTATATGAGATAGCATAGAATTAGTTTCACTAGTATATGATGTTTCGTCTAAATTCATTATAAATATCGATGCTGAAGCCATTTCTTTAACATACAAAAATTCACGCATTGGTTTACCGGTTCCCCATGCTTTCACAATGGGTGTTTTATTAATTTTAGCTTCATGAAAACGCCTTAGTAATGCTGGTATCACATGAGAATTTTCTAGATGAAAATTATCATGTTCTCCATACAAATTTGTTGGCATAACTGAACGATAGTTACGTCCGTACTGTCGGTTATAACTTTCACACAGTTTAATACCAGCAATTTTTGATATAGCATAAGGTTCATTTGTTTCCTCAAGAATACCTGTTAATAAAGAATCTTCCTTAATGGGCTGTGTTGAATGTTTTGGATAAATACAACTTGAACCAAGAAACAATAGATCTTGTACTTCATTTTTGTGAGCTGCGTGAATGATATTTGATTCAATCATGAGATTTTCGTAAATAAAATCAGCTGGAAATTCATTATTAGCATGAATACCTCCGACTTTTGCTGCAGCCAAATACACTTGATCAATATCTTGGTTAGTAAAGAAATCATTTACAGCTTGTTGATTCACTAAATCTAATTCGGTACGCGTGGCAACTACGATTTCATTATTAGGATCATTTTTAAGCTTTTTTACAATAGCCCGTCCAACCATGCCATTATGGCCAGCAACAAAAATTCGTTTTACCATTGAGTTTATCGCCCCTCTTCAATCGTTAAGGTTATGTCGTGACCGTAAGATTTTAATAGAACATTGCGTTGTGCTGCTTTCAAATCTTCTTCAACCATCTCAGAACACATCTCCTGGACTGTAATTTCAGGAGTCCAGCCTAGCTTATTTTTTGCTTTACTTGGGTCACCTAATAATGTTTCAACTTCAGCTGGTCTGTAGTAGCGTGGGTCAACACGAGCAATTACATCACCAACTTTCAATGCAGGTGCCTTTGAACCTTCAATTTTTGTCACAATAGCAATTTCTTGTTCACCATTGCCTTTAAAATCTATTGTTAAACCTAATTCAGCAGCTGACCACGAAATAAATTGGCGCACTGAATATTGTACACCTGTCGCAATAACAAAGTCTTCAGGCTGATCTTGTTGTAACATCAACCACTGCATGCGTACATAATCTTTTGCATGCCCCCAATCACGAAGTGCATCCATATTGCCCATGTACAAACATGATTCCAAACCTTGTGCTATATTAGCTAAGCCACGAGTGATTTTTCTTGTTACAAAAGTTTCTCCTCTACGTGGCGATTCATGATTAAATAAAATTCCGTTACATGCGAACATTCCGTAAGATTCACGATAGTTTATTGTGATCCAATAAGCATACATTTTTGCAACTGCATATGGTGAACGAGGATAAAAAGGCGTTGTTTCCTTTTGAGGAATTTCTTGAACTAGACCATATAATTCCGATGTAGAGGCCTGATAGAACTTAGTTTTCTTCTCCAAACCTAAAAAACGAATAGCTTCAAGTAAACGAAGTGTACCCATAGCGTCTACGTCTGCAGTGTATTCAGGTGCTTCAAAAGAAACAGCAACATGAGATTGCGCTCCAAGGTTATATACTTCATCAGGTTCAACTTCTTTTAAAATACGTGTTAAATTAGATGAGTCAGTTAAATCTCCGTAATGAAGTATAAAGTTAGCATTATCTGTATGAATATCTTGATAGATATGATCAACTCGCTGAGTGTTAAAAGAAGAGGCGCGACGTTTAATACCGTGGACTTGATATCCTTTTTCTAATAAAAATTCTGCCAAATAAGAACCATCTTGTCCGGTTACACCGGTTATAAGTGCTTTTTTCATATTTATATCTCTATTTAATTTTATAAAATTTTTGTATTAGTTTGCTTTTAATTAAATATAGCAATTAAATTCTAGTACTTTGATTAAATTTAAAATCATGTAAATGTGCTGATGATAAAAGTTAAATATACTTAACTCTGAAAACAATACAAACTTTATAATCTACATAATTACCAAAGTAAAATTTTTGGGTTATTTTGTATACTTTTTTATAACAAGCATAGATATTTTAATTTCTAAATCATGTATATAGTATATTTAATGTAGTGAAATTTTATTTTACTATAAAGCCTTTTTTGTATATCTGATCTATTTTGTAGTCTATATTTATGCTCTACCATACCTATCTTGTAAACGAACTATGTCATCTTCCCCTAAATAAGAACCTGATTGCACTTCAATTAACTCTAATGGAATTTTCCCTGGGTTTTCTAGTGCATGAATCTCACCAATTGGGATATAAGTAGATTGGTTTTCACATAGCATGATTTCTTTATCACCAATTGAAACTTTTGCAGTCCCAGACACAACGATCCAATGTTCTGCGCGATGGTGGTGCATTTGTACAGATAATTTTGCACCGGGATTAACAGTTATACGTTTAACCTGATAACGTTCACCACTATCAATAGAATCATATTTTCCCCAAGGACGAACGACCTCTCGATGTAAAGAGTATTCTGAACGATCTTTTGATTTTAATTCATTAACAATCTTCTTAACATCTTGTGCACTATCCTTATGTGAAACCATTAATGCATCTTTGGTATCTACAATAACTAAGTCTTTCACACCTAATGTTGCAATTAGTCTATCCGCACCTCGAATATAAGTATTTGAAGTTTCATGAGTTATTACATCTCCAAATACAACATTACTTGATTCATCTTTATTAGACAATTCGTATAAGCTTGACCATGAACCAACATCACTCCAACCCGCATCAAGTGCAATTACTACCGAATCAGTTGTTTTTTCCATCACAGCAAAATCAATAGAATCTTCAGGACACTTTTCAAAAATTTCTTTTTCAACTCGAATAAAATCTAAATCTTGACTGGATTTCTTTATTGCTTGCTCACAAATACTAAAAATTTTTGGACTTAATTTTTTTAACTCATCGAGGTAAACAGATGCCTTAAATACAAACATTCCACTATTCCAAAGATAGTTGCCTGATGAAAGATAATCATTAGCAACTTCTTTGCTTGGCTTTTCAACAAATTCTGATACATTATAACCAATAGACAAAGGTTTACCTTTTTTTATGTAGCCATACCCTGTTTCTGGGTGTGTTGGTACAACACCAAAAGTAACTAATTTATTATTTTCTGCAACTTTTTTAGCACTATACAGTGCCTTATGAAATGCTTTTTTATCTTTGACGACATGATCAGATGCAAGAACTACTAATACAGGATCATCCCCTTTTTTTATAGCATCAAATGCAGCTAGAGCAATTGCAGGGGCTGTATTTTTACTTAGTGGTTCTAAAATAATATTTGGACTGACTGTATTTATTTTTTGTAGCTCTTCTGCCACTAAGAATCGAGTTGATTCACCGCAAATTATATAAGGAGAATGTGATAAATCATTTGGAACTCTCAACATAGTATCTTGTAACATAGAATTATGTGACATTAAATTAATAAATTGTTTTGGATAATTAGTGCGAGATAAAGGCCATAATCTAGAGCCTGAACCACCAGCTATAATTACTAATTGCATATTTATTCCTTTTTTAAAATCTTCTTAACTCAAACATTTTGGATAAATTTAAAATTATTATCAAAATAATATTTTATTCTGAACTGTATGTAAGCTATTGATGACACATCTGTTTGATTCCAAGTAACTATCACTGTCAGCATAACAACGTAGTTCTGGGGCATTACCTGATGGACGTAAATGGATAATCCTTCCATCCGCTAATGTTATTCTTAAGCCATCTGTTTCATCTACATTTGTAATCTTTATATTTTCAAAACCCAATGATGTTAATAATTGTGCAGGTTCGACTTTACCTTTTGAAATAATTTCTTGGCTTGTTTCTTTTGCACGAAACCGCGCCGGGAATGCCTTATTGGCTGCCAAAGGGGCTTATTTTATTAAACGAGCTAGTC
>CAKZKZ010000870.1 GCA_937124495.1 uncultured Dokdonia sp.
ATCATGCAAGAGATAGAAAGAGGAGATTCTGGAGTACGATCTACAGCTTCTGTACAATCGTCTCTTGTGATGTATCCTATATGGAAATATGGAGACGAAGCACAACGTAAAAAATATTTACCAAAATTAGCCTCTGGAGAATGGATGGGATCTTTTGGTCTTACCGAGCCAGATCATGGGTCTAATCCATCAGGAATGGTAACTCATTACAAAGATATGGGGGACCATTATCTTTTAAATGGTGCAAAGCTTTGGATTTCTAATTCGCCATTTTGTAATGTTGCTGTGGTGTGGGCAAAAAATGAAGAAGGGCGCATACACGGACTTATTGTAGAGCGTGGTATGGAAGGGTTTTCTACACCAGAAACACATAACAAATGGTCACTACGTGCTAGTGCGACAGGAGAACTTATCTTTCAAGATGTAAAAGTTCCTAAAGAGAATTTATTACCTAACAAATCAGGTCTTGGCGCTCCTTTAGGATGTCTAGATTCTGCACGTTACGGTATTGCTTGGGGTGCGATAGGTGCTGCTATGGATTGCTATGATACAGCATTGCGTTATGCAAAAGAGCGTATCCAATTTGGGAAGCCTATTGCTGCTTTTCAATTACAACAAAAGAAACTTGCTGAGATGATTACAGAAATCACTAAAGCACAATTATTAGCTTTCCGTTTAGGGCAACTTAAAAATGAAGGTCGTGCTACATCTGCACAGATTTCTATGGCAAAGCGTAATAATGTTGATATGGCTATAAAAATTGCTCGTGAGGCACGTCAAATTCTAGGAGGAATGGGAATCACTGGTGAGTATAGTATTATGAGACACATGATGAATTTAGAGAGTGTGATTACCTATGAAGGAACGCATGATATCCATTTACTAATTACTGGACTAGATATTACGGGTGAGAATGCTTTTAAATAAAAAATAAGAGAGTTTTCACCATACTATATAACTAAAAAAGCCGAATCTAAAATAGATTCGGCTTTTTTATATGTGCTACTTTTTACAAATATTCCTGTTGTTTTTTCTCAACAAGATCTACTTGTGCTTTACGCATATCTACAACCATGCGCATTACTTTATTTTGTCGGTACATAAATAAAGCTATAAGCAGAATACCAACGATTATAGATATAGCATACATAATCATACTTCTATTCTTTTCTTTAAGTTCTTCTTCAGTATCTTTAAGTTCCTGCGCTTTATTTTTATCCATAATAGATTCAAAAGCATGAATATATCCTATACGCTCTAATGCAACTCTTTTATTAATATCATTAAGACTATCTACAATTGTCAATGCGTTTTTGCTATAATCTAATGACATTTTTGCATCACCAAAAGCCAAGTAGACATCCGCTAGCAATTGTAGTGTTTTTGATTTTAAAGTGATATTATTCTCAGATTCTGCAAGTACAACTGTTGTCTTAAAACTTGAGATTGCATTTTGGTAATCTCCAATTTTATAAAGTAATTTTCCTTTAAAATAATGTGCCATCATTGGCTCTTTACCAGCTCCAAAAAAACCAAAAGCCTTGCTGATCTGCCGTTCTGAAGAGGCATAATCACCCTGTTTATAGTACATTTCACTTTTATATAAATGATTTAATGCTTTTTGATATTCATTTCCAATAGTTTCAGCATACAGAATCCCTTTATCAAAAAAACGGTCAGCTTCTATATAGTCTCTTTTTCCAAGGTATGTTACTCCTAAATTTTTATAGACCAAAGACAGCATTTCTGAAGGTTCTTCATTTTTAAGTATAACTTTCTTTACTGCATCAAAATAATTAATTGCCATATCATACTCTTCCATTTCTAATAGGATTTCTCCTAAATGATAAATGGCATTTCTGATAATTGCTGTATCCTTCTCTTTAATGGCTAGTACCCTCGTTTTTTCATAATAGATATATGCATCTGCTGAGTCTCTTAAGCTATCTTTATTTATAGATGCTATTTCTAATAGTATAGAAAGTTTTTCTTTATTATTGGTCACTACATCAAGTGCCGATTTTAGACTATCTAATTTGCTTACTTGACTATGTCCATTTATTGTAAAGAAAAAAATAACAAAGACACATAATAAAGTATATCTTTTGAATATAGGGGTATTCATGATTTTCTAACCTTAAGCTTAGTTCGATTAAGATACAAAAATAAAAAGCTCATCAATGATAATAGTCAATTTTCCTACAATATAAATTAGATAAGACGTGTCATATTTTAATATCATCTCAAAAGAAAAAAATCTTCTAACTACGGTACTTAGATAGTTTTTTGCATCTTTACGATATGAACTCTCGCCAACGCTTAGATAGGGCTTATAAAAATGCTAAAGTGGTTCACTTTAGCAATACTGATAAGATCATTTTCTTTTCTGATTGCCATCGCGGTGATAAAAGTTTTGCTGATGATTTTGCACGTAATGAAAATATTTATTTTCATGCACTCAATCACTATTACAAAGAGGGTTTTACTTATTTTGAACTTGGTGATGGTGATGAGTTATGGGAAAACAGCTCTTTTGAAAGCATTCTCAAAGCTCATAAAAATGTATACCACTTACTCCAAAAATTCCATCTAGAAAACAGATTACATTTGATATGGGGAAATCATGATATGGTTTACCGAGATCAAAAATATGTACAAAAGCATTTGACTACCTATTTTGACCCCAAAGATGGTAGAGAAGAGATTCTTTTTAGAGACTTGAAATACCAAGAGGCTATTGTTTTAAAACATTGTGACACCCAACAAGAACTCTTTTTATGTCACGGGCATCAAGCAGACTGGATGAACTATCACGGATGGCGAATTAATAGATTTCTAGTACGCGTACTATGGAAGCCGTTACAGATTTTTGGTATTTCTGATCCTACCAGCCCTGCTAAGAATTACAAAGAACTTATTAAAGTAGAGCGACGTTTAAAAAAATGGATTACAGAAAATAACAATCTCATGACAATTGTAGGTCACACCCACAGACCTCGTTTTCCTGAGCCTGGCGATATTGCCTTTTTTAATGATGGAAGCTGTGTACATCCTAGAAGTATTACTGGAATAGAAATAGAAAACGGTGCTATATCACTCATAAAATGGCATATTGCTACACATAGTGATGGGACTTTACGAGTCACTCGTGTTTTACTGGAAGGCCCTCAATCGTTAGTAAGCTATAAAACTACATAATTCAAAATCCAAACTCTTTTTCCATTGCTATATCACAGGGGTCCTCTTGGTCTATGGGTATACCATCTTTTATTCTCCAATGCTCATCTAAGAGCGAGGCATAACAAATCTCAATCTTTAAGTCCTGAATACGCTTCTCAAGAATGCGAGTCTCCGGTGTCCATTTAAGAAATATCAAGTTGACTTCTTCGCCTGGAGTGATCATTTGTTTTCTTATGTTTCCTGCAGTATTTACAATGCTATAATCTATGTTCTGAGCCTCTGGCATTACTGTTTGAAGAACATCAAACCAATCTCTAAAATGTATACTGTCATTTCCCACTTTATACGAGTTAATCTTCGCTAGACCGTTCCCACTATTTTTGAGCACAAAACCAAATCCTTCACCATTGTATAACATTCCTACAGTGAGGTATGGATACATCGTTGCCTTTTGCTGGGTGCGCATTATACGTATCTCTTGTACTGAGATGAGTAGCGCGCAG
>CAKZKZ010000871.1 GCA_937124495.1 uncultured Dokdonia sp.
CATCCACAGTTTGAAGATCATATCGCTTCTGTGAATAAAATCTTAGATGAGATTAAGAGTGCTGATAAACCAGTCTTGATGGTATTTAATAAAATAGATGCGTACCAACCAGAAGATTATGATGAGGAAGATTTAATGATAGAACGTACGCCTGTTCATTACTCTCTAGAGGAGTGGAAACAGACTTGGATGGCAAGAACGAATGGGGATTCTATCTTTATATCTGCTTTGAATAAAGGTAATTTTGAGAGCTTTAGGAAGAAGGTATATCAGCGTGTAAGAGAGATTCATGTGACACGTTTCCCTTATAATAGTTTTCTATATCCAGAATATGAAGATGGATTTTAGTTAAAAAACGATTAAAGTTAATCTGATCATTTGATTTCTTTTTTTTAAAAATTACATTTGAATATTATTAATTTTAAATATTTTATTATGATAGGTGATATAGTTGATATGGCTGTAGATTCTACAGTTACTGTAGTTTCAGATATTGCTTCAGAAGTTTTAGATTCTGTTGTAAATATTCTTTCAATTGCGCTAGCAATATTATAATTTTTTCAATATTGTAAGCAGTCTATATTTAAGCCTGTGAAATTTTTAAATTTCGCAGGTTTTTATTTGTATTATCTTTAAGAGGTCTTTATTGGTGCCGTTGGATTGCGGTATTTTTCTGGAGATATCGATTATGAAGTGCTTAATTATACCGATAGATTTAAGAGGTATTTACAAAAACGTATAGGCTCTTTTGATAAGTATATAGCAAAACTAGAAGATTATTGTAGTTTAATATTTGCACTTTCCTTTTTATTGGTCTTTTTCTTTCTTTCCTTCTTTATTAGTATTGCTATTTTTTCTGGAGTGCTAGCGCTTGCTGGTATCATATTTAGTGGGGCTGCAGAAGATATTTTTATTGGCATATTTGGCATATCAATGTCAATAGCCTTTTTCATGACTGCTGTAGATTTCTTTAGCCAGGGTTTCTTGAAAAAGAAGACATGGTTAGCGTTTGTATATTTCCCAGTGTATAGAGTCATGAGTCGAGTTACGTTTTCATTTCTATACAGACCCTTGCTTTATAATCTACTAGATAATAAGCTTGGAAAACGTATTCTTGCTGTATTAATCCCAGTTTTTATTATAGGGTTGATGTCATTTTCTATTAATATAAGAGAATCTAATTTTCATATAGATCGTTGGACTCATAAAGCTGAATATGCGAAAGTGTTAAATTATGATGATGAAATTGCGGATAATGAAAGGATGTTTGTTAGAAATGCTACCATTCCTTCTAAAATTATAAAGTCAACATCACTACCTATCTTTATAAAACATAGAATAGCTATAGAAGATGTTATTTATAAAATAGATAGTACCCCTAGTGCCTGAAAAAGATGATCGTGGTTATGAATTAGGAAGTGTCAATCTTCAAATGGGTTTAGAAAACGAAAATGTGGCGTATGCTAATTTGAAAAAATATTTAGATGTATTGGGAGATGTGATTACAGTGAAATTGGATAGTACCATCATACCTGTTACGTATATTATGGGTCATAATCATAAAAATCAAAGGGGGTATGAAACGGTTTTAGATTTGAAAGATCAAGATCGTGGAGCTCATGTGTTAAGTATCACTCGAAAAAGAATTAGAAGAGATTCTATTAGGACAACAGATGTTGCGAAGATTCCTTTTTGGTATTATCCTGATTAAACTCAATGTCTGTATTATAAAGTTTATGCTAACTTGAGATTACTACCTAGAGTAAGTTACATAGCATTTCTTCTTTGAAACGTAAAGCAAAAAAAAAGCGACCCATCGGGTCGCTTTTTTGATGTATCTATTTTAAGTGTATTTAGAAAGCATAGCTTAATCCAAATGTCCAGAAACTCTGAACTTGGTCATCTACACTATCATCACCTAATTCAAAAGGTGTTGCCATAGGCATTGCAGCCAATAATTGATTGTTTGCAAAATTTATAGTCTCTTGTCTGTTACCTCTTAAACCAAAGTCAAATCCAACACCAATCTTTTTCCATAGTGTATATCCAAAAGAGTTGGTCCACGTCCAGTTAGATAAGTCACTTGACTCATAGCTTTGGAAAGCAGAAAGATTTGTTTTAAAGTTGATAGCTCCTATTTTACGAGTATAGTCTACTAAAATTTTTGCTCCTAAAGAAGATTCAAACACGGTATCTCCGCTACTAAAAACAAAATTGTAGTTTAATGGGTGTACTACTACAACTAAATTTGGAATAGGTGTCCATGTTGCTCCAACTCCAAGATCTAAATATCCAGGATCATTAAAATTGTCTAGAATAGTTGTTCTGTATTCAACAAGTCCTGATACAGCAAGGTTCTTAGCTATATTTCTACCATATAAAGAAGAGATGTTAAAAACATCTGTTCCTGCTTTAAAGCTGTCGTCATCTGTTGGATCATCTTTATCATCAAATTTTACCCAACCTAAGTTGATGTTTGCTGCATTACGCCAGAAGAATTTTTCTTCTGTAAGATTTGCAAATCCATTTACGGTAAATGCGATATTTCCAGAAGATACGTTTGGAGTTCCTTGAGAGAACCAATCGCTAAATTGAGAAATACTTCCTCCTATTGTTCCAAAGGCTCCTTTTTTCCATCCAGGTAAAGCATCTATTTGGCTTTGTATAGCATCTACTTCTCCTTGTAGTTTTGCGATTTCGGCTTTTTTAGGTGCTTGTTGCTCTTTTAGCTCTTCTGCTGTTTGAGCAGATAGATTGAGAGTCAAGAGTATAGTTGCTGCTAATGCAATGATTTTTTTCATGAGTATATTGGGTTTGTTAATATAGGTGCAAATATAAAACTTCCTGAAAAACTACTTGTTTTTTTTCAATGATGAGATATTATTAATTGCTTTATAGCGATAAAAAGGCTCTTTTTGTCGAGTAGATTATTTATGT
>CAKZKZ010000872.1 GCA_937124495.1 uncultured Dokdonia sp.
TAGCCATCCCATTATTCTCAAAAGAATACTCAGAGAACACATCTATGATGATTGTTATAATAGATAAGAAAGGGCAACTCTCAGGTAAATGCAGGCAAAAATTTTCAAATAATGATGGTCTTTACGTTAGAAATACATTTAAAGGAGAGGATCCTGAATATCAAGAAGAGACTTTAAAAGGAATCATAAATGAAGATAATGTGTATGATATTGCTTTTGACTTAGATGAATTATCAAAGCCTACACTTATCTCTTTTAGCTTTAAAACTGGAAATTTCACAGAAGTTACTGATGATAAGATATACCTATCGCCTCATTTGTTTTTAGTAAAATCGGAAAACCCTTTCAATGCTTCTGATAGAAAATTACCTATAGATTTTAGATACCCAAGATCGGTAGAAAACGCTATTACGTATAAGATTCCTGAGGGCTATAGTATAGAGAGTGTCCCAGCACCCTTAGATGTTAAACTCTCTGGTGGATTAGGATCTTATAAAATAACATTTAAGCAAGTAAATGCTGAAAATATACAAGTTTCTACTTCCTTTAGAAGTAATAGTATCCTTGTACAAGCAGATGCGTATCATGAAATCAAAAATTTTTACGCACAAATTGTTGCTAAAGAAAAAGAAAAGGTAATTTTGAAAAAAAGTTAGTTATGGATATTTCAAATGCACAACAAGCCGTAGACGATTGGATTAAAAACCACGGAGTTCGTTATTTTAATGAACTCACAAATATGGCGCAGCTTACAGAAGAAGTAGGTGAAGTAGCACGTATTATTGCTAGACGCTATGGAGAACAGAGTGAGAAAGAAAGTGACAAAAATAAAGATTTGGGAGAAGAACTCGCAGATGTTATGTTTGTTGTATTATGTCTTGCCAATCAAACAGGAATCAATCTACAAGAAGCTTTTGACAAAAAGTTAGATATCAAAACAAAACGTGATCATGACAGACATCACAATAATAAGAAGCTTAAATAAATAAAACGATGCTTCTTAAAATCCAACATTCAAGAACCCATCTCTCAGGAGATATTAAAATTACAGGTTCCAAAAGTGAGACCAATCGACTCCTTTTATTACAAGCCCTTTTTAAGGGACTTGCTATAGAGAATCTATCCAATAGTGATGATGGTACATTAATGCAAAAGGCATTAGTGAGTGGCTCAGAGACGATAGATATTCATCATGCAGGAACAGCCATGCGTTTTCTTACAGCTTATTTTGCTATTCAAGAGGGGCGTAAAACCATTCTGACAGGAAGTAAACGTATGCAAGAACGTCCTATAGGAATCCTTGTAGATGCCTTACGATCATTGGGAGCTCAGATAGACTATCAAAAAAACGAAGGATATCCGCCACTTAGCATTCAAGGAACTGCTCTTACAAAAAGTGAAGTGACTCTCAAAGCAAATGTGAGCAGTCAGTACATCTCTGCTTTAATGCTTATAGGAGGGACACTACCTAATGGATTAACCATAACATTAGAAGGTAAAATCACTTCAGTGCCTTATATTAATATGACATTGCAGTTGCTACATCAATTAGATATAGAAGCGAGCTTTAAAGGTCAATCAATACTAATTAAATCGACTCAAATCGGAAGTTTTAAAAAGATAATTACAGTAGAGTCAGATTGGAGTAGCGCTTCTTATTATTACAGTTTAATAGCTATGATGCATAAGTCTGAAGATAATAATCCATCAGAAATCACTATTTCTAGCTATAAAATGGACAGTTTGCAAGGAGATGCTGTACTTGCAGAAATATATACAAGATTAGGTGTTATTTCTCGATTTGAGGATAATAAATTACACTTACAATTAGATACTCACGCAAAACTTCCTGAGGTTTTAGAGCTAGATTTAAGTAATAGTCCAGATATAGCCCAGACGATTGCCGTAAGTTGTTTAGGGCTTGGCATTGCATGTAACTTAACTGGTTTGCATACACTTAAAATTAAGGAAACAGATCGTTTAGAGGCACTTAAGGCAGAAATTACAAAGCTGGGAGGTGTTATTGAAGTTACTGATAAAACGTTACATCTTAAAAAAAGGAATAGGCCTATAAAGGAAAATTGCACTATAGCAACCTACCATGATCACAGGATGGCTATGGCATTTGCTCCTTTAGGATTATGTGTCCCTATTTGTATTGAAGATGCTGGTGTTGTATCAAAATCATACCCCAATTTTTGGGAAGATTTGAAAACTTTAGGCTTCAAACAAGAGATAATTGGCTAATTACTTGACAACCCCTATCCCGAGATTGTATATTTGCCACCTTGCAAAAACGATTGTGTGATTGTATACGCTTTCGCGAAAGCAAAAAAAAGCATACCTAACCTAAAAAACATTTCTATCGGATGAAATTATCGCATTTCAACTTTAACTTACCAGAAGAACTTCTAGCAGAACACCCAGCTGAAAATCGTGACGAATCAAAATTAATGGTTCTTAACAGGAAAGATAAGACTATAGAACACAAAATGTTTAAGGACATCATTGATTATTTTGAGCCTGAAGATGTGATGGTTCTTAATAATACTAAAGTATTTCCTGCACGTTTATTTGGTAACAAAGAAAAAACAGGAGCAAGAATTGAAGTGTTCTTATTAAGAGAATTAAACGAAGAGCAACGTCTTTGGGATGTTTTAGTTGATCCAGCACGTAAAATTA
>CAKZKZ010000873.1 GCA_937124495.1 uncultured Dokdonia sp.
GTACTATTTGGATGTTCGGAAAAGAAAGAAGCAGCGATAACAACAGATACATATTTTCAGATAGTAACGCCAAATTTTGATGGTGATGTTGCACTAGAAACAACCGCTTTTGTAGAGCAATTTTGGAGAGTTGCAGGGAATACAGGGTTTAATAAAACAGTATATAGAATTGTTGAAAAATTAGAAGGGGTTGGGTTTGTAGAAGAGTCTAATGCCAAAGATGACGATGTTCTTACCTATAGAATAGAGAAAAGACCGATGGATCGCCCTACTTGGGAACCCGTAGATGCGAGACTTAGTATTCAAGGAGAAGAGATTCCTTTATTAGAATACAAGACTAATAGAAATATGATCTATCAGTATGCAAGTTCAACACCTGCAGATGGTATCACCGCAGAAGTTGTATATGTAGAAAATGTAGAGGAGCTTGAAAAATTAGATGTAAAAGGAAAGATTGTTTATATACATAGTAGTCCTTATAGATTTTATAAGCCAGCAATCATAAAAGGAGGAGCATTAGGGTTGATTAGTTATAATAACCCTGATTATTTACAACCAGAAAAAAATGTCACCTCTATTCAGTTTAGAGGAATTCCATATACTGAGGAAACGCCTGCATGGGGTATAGCATTATCATATCAAGCAAAAGAAAGACTTGAAAAAGCATTAGTTAAAGGTAAAGTTACTGTAAATGCTTTCGTGAAAACGAATATATACCCATCAGAAGAGCTCACTGTAGTTGCTACTGTAAAGGGATCGGAGTTGCCAAAAGAGAGTCTCGTTTTTAGTGCGCATATTCAAGAGCCTGGAGCAAATGATAATGCAACGGGAGTGGGAACTCAGTTAGAAATGGCTCTTATTACTGCAGATCTTATTAAAAGTGAAAAGTTAGATCTTAAAAGAACGTTGACATTTCTATGGGGAGATGAGATTATTTCGACACGCCGTTATATAGAAGAAAAAGAGAAGCGAACCTCAGCGATTCATTGGGGAATTAGTTTGGATATGGTAGGGGAGAATACAGCGATTACTGGAGGGACTTTTCTCATTGAAAAAATGCCAGATCCAAGTGCTATTTGGACACGGGGAAATGATAAACATTCAGAATGGGGAGGTAGGAAATTGAAGTTAGAAGAAATGAAACCTCATTACCTTAATGACTTTATAATAACAGTCTTTGAAGATCAAGGAAAACGCGCAAACTGGGAAGTGAAAACAAATCCTTTTGAAGGAGGTAGTGATCATACGCCTTTTTTAGATGCAAATCTTCCTGGTGTTCTATTGTGGCATTTTACAGATCAATTTTATCATACAGATAATGATCGTATTGATAAGGTATCCCAAGAAACCATGAAAAATGTAGGGACAGCAGCATTAGTGAGCGCATATACATTACTTAATAGTGGTGAAGCTACTGCTGATTGGATGAGGGAAGAAATCATTGGTATTGCTAAGCAGCGATTGACTATAGAGTTTGAACTAAGTAAAGAAGCAATTGCAAATGGAGATTCTATAGAAAGTCAAATAGAAATATTAAATGCTTGGAGCGATTGGTATATAAAAACAATAGCCACGATAAAGGATATGACTTCTAATGTTGACAATAGTAGTAAGGATAAAGACGCTCAAGAAGAAATTATGTCATTTACAGAAGGTGTTTTAAAGCAATTATAGGTTATCAATAGCCTTACCTTTAGTAAATTCTCTCAGTAAATTAATAGCGTTTGATTTTAAGCAATACCAAAAGAGCTATCTGTCTTTTTTTTGATAGCTCTTTTTCAACTACGCACCACACGCAATATTTCTTAATAATTAATATTTGCTCTAAAACAACCTAAAATATATTTCCCCTGTATATTATTCGCTTATTTTTGATTTCTTATGTCAAAACTAAGTAGATATGAATTCACATTTTGTAAATAAAATCTGAGCGTTTATGGTATTGTGATAAACGATTCGGTTTTTTGGATAAGCGTATATGTTTTTTAATACATACGCTTTCGCGAAAAATACAAAAATTATAATGTCAGAAATATAATTTGTGAAGATTAGATGGCTTTATAAAGGTGTTTTTCTACATTATATTTAATGATTATTGCGTTAATTTGACGATTCATAAATGATAAAAGATATTCCAAAATGAAATTAAATGTGCTGTGTTTTCTGATGTTTTTATGTCTAACTAATACATTTTATTCTCAAGAAATTAAACCTATAATATATAATCCAGCTATTGAATATACACAAGAAATGGTGGATACAATATTGGTTTATACTAGGAAAAATGCTAGGAAAATTCAAGATTACTCAGGTGTAAAGAAAATATTGAGTTCTAATAAAGAATTGTCCGGATGGCCTTATTATTATTTCTTTAAAGCTAAAGAACTTAATCTTTCAAAAATGTATGATTCCTCAGTAATTTATGCAGACAAAGGAATAGAATATTATAAAAACTCAAGAAATAAAAGAGATTTTGATGAACAAATATTATTAGAAACAAATATATATAAAGCTAGGTCGTTGAAATTTTTGAATAGATTTGAAGAAGCGATTGTATGTAATCAAAAAGCTTTAAATTATTCAAAAAAATATCCATATAAATGGAAAAGTTATATTGGGATTGGCATTGCTGATAACCATGTTGCGATAGGGAATGATAGTGTCGCATTAGAATATTATATAGAGGCTTCTAAAGATTCTCTTTATATGAGTATGGCTAGACCAGTAGTCACTACATATACAAGAATTGGAGAGATTTATTCAAAATTGAACGATGTAGAAAATGCTAGGTTTTTTTTAAAAAAAGCAATTAAGTTCTCTAATGAATCAGATTACACTCAAAACTTGTGGTTCTTATATCATAATGTAGGTGATATCTATAAAGAAGAAAAAAATAAAGATTCTACATTGTTATATTATAAAAAAGCTATTGAACATTATGATGAAAACGTTGCGTCTTTAACCCCTACTTTATATTTGCTAAAATACTTAAAAGGATATATAGAGTTATATGAAGGAGATGTAAATAAGTCAATTGATTACTTTAGTGAGATTGTAGCTCATTATGATGAAATTCCTAAGAGTAAAGAAGAAAAAGATCTATTAATGAATGTTTATAGTACTCAAGGGGATGCGTATGAAAAAAAAGGAGATTTAACCAGTTTAAAAGAAATAACCGTTGAGTCTAACCTTTTTTTAGAAGAATTTTATGAAAATCAATTAAAAACTAACTTAGATAATCTTGAAATAAAATACAAAAGCAAAGAGAAAGATATTTCTATTGCTTCGTTAGAAGAAACAACGCAAAGTCAAGAAATAATTATAAAGCAACGTAATACGATTAATTGGATATTAGGAGGGTTATTACTTTCTTTTATAGGATTAGGTTATTTGTTTTATCGTCAGCGAAGATTACAGAATCAGTATAAAACCTCCAATTTAGAACAACGTTTATTACGTTCACAGCTCAATCCACATTTTTTATTTAATGCATTGAATTCTGTAAGTGGATTGGTTCAAAAAAAATCAGATCAAACCATTCCTTATATTTCAAAATTGGGAGAGTTGTTGCGGTCTATATTAGAAAATTCTCGTGAAGAGTTTATCTCTCTGGAAGAGGAGTTAGAAACCATTACTACCTATCTAGAATTGCAATCTAACTTTTCAAAAAAGTTTGCATTTAATATTGAAGTAGATGATAGCCTTGATCAAGAAGAATTGTTGATTCCACCTATGTTTTTACAGCCTTTTATAGAGAATGCTATTGATCATGGATTCAATGGTAACGAAGATGAAAAGATAGCGATTACAGTTACTCAAAAGCAAAAAGGCCAGGTGCTTTATTTCTCCGTAGAAGATAATGGTATTGGATATTCTAATGCGATGAAGAATAAAAAAGATATGCTTGGTCATCAATCATTGTCTGGTACAATTCTCAAAGAACGTTTAGATTTATATGCACGAGTATTTAAGAAAAAAGCACGATATGTTATTGGGGATGTAGATGCTGGTAGAGGTACACGAGTAGAACTTTGGTTGCCGTACCTTATTGAAGCATCATAATAGCTTTATTGTTCAATAAATAGGATAACTACATAAAAGGTGTAAAATAGAGTGAACTGCTATTTTAGAGTAGTACTCTATTTTAAGTTAGGGTGATATGAATAAATTTGAACTTAAGAAAGCATCTGTATAAGTTCCATCAGTTTCCCTTTATTACGTACAGATACGTGTACTTTATCTTTATTTGTCAGAATAATAGTTTCTTTCTTATAAATAGAGGCAATGCAATTAATATTTATAATGGTAGATCGATGCGCTCTAAAGAAAGAAACTTCCGGAAGTAAGGATTCATAGTATTTCATGGATTTAGATGCCAATAATTTTCTTCCATCATCTAGAATTATGTACGTGTAATTTCCTTCAGCTTCAAGTTTTATGATCGATGCTATTTTTATAAGTATATGCTCATTGGTAGTTTGAATAAGCAATTGCCCCTCTTTGTTCTGGGTTAGCTTTTTAAATAACTCAAACTTTTCTATAGTAAATAGTCGTTGTTTTAGTTTTAAGTAATGACGGATCGTTGCAAGTAATTTAGGGATGTCTATGGGTTTTGTAATATAACTAAGAGCAAAATGGTCAAGTGCCTTTTGTGTAAAGTTTTCAAAAGCGGTGATAAAGATCACTTCAAATGCTGGATCTTTAATCGTATCAAAAATCTCAAAAGATAATCCATCTGTCAGTTCTATATCCATAAAAACCAATTCTGGGTCACAGGAGTGTATCAGTTGTATGGATTGTTGTACAGAAGTTGCATATCCTAAAATAGCAATGTTAGGGAAATGATTTTTTATGATATGCGATAAGTATTCTTGGGCTTCTATATTATCTTCAATAATAATAGCAGAAATCATGTGGCAATTTTTTATACTAATATATCTTAATCTTTTTAAAGATTAAAAAGAGAATTCGACTACTTTTATATTGCTATGATTTATTTAAAACGAATACTTATTTCATTAAGAATATCCATTACGCTATTGCTGTTGTGTATTTGTATATGCTCTTGCACTCATGATTCAAAAAAATAACAAGTAGCACCTGAATAATGGTAAGTCCTAGAACTTATTATAATCTACAAAGAGACTGTTGTGTTATGACAACAGTCTCCTTTCTGTGTAAAGATTCTTAATGAAGTATACAGCATTTTCCATTAATAATAATACCTCCTATATTTGTACATAGTGGTAATGGTGTACCTGAAAAGGAACAGTCTAAAGGGACTGGTGTTATATTCATTCCTCCTTGTATTTCTTTCTGTGCTTTTTTTGTTAATTCTTGAGTTCCTTCTAGTTTTAAAATGTTTTTTAACATAATATAAGTTTTAAAATGATCGGTGCTGTGAACTT
>CAKZKZ010000874.1 GCA_937124495.1 uncultured Dokdonia sp.
AAAAACACGTAATCCTTTACAAATAATATCACTAGCACCAGACGGATATCGTTTTACAGTTTTTAGAACTTCCATTTCTGTTCCATAGGCTAATTCTTTATTAATATATGCAGGAATACCAAACGTGATCTTATCATCTTCACAATCTTCTATTAATTGTTGGTATCGTTGCTCAAAAATATGCAATGCAAGTTCTTCTCCAGGAAATGCTACCAATTCGAGGGGAAACATAGGTAACGTAGCTATCATTTTAAGTACTTTTTATATGAAATTTACAAAAGAAGCTTTCAATTGTTATATAATTATCAAATTTTAACCTTCTTGTTGAACTTTTTTACCTTTTACGTATTGTGTATTAAAAATAGTCTACTAATTTCGTAGGCAAAAAAATTGTTGTTATGACAAACAAAGATCTTTTACAAATAGCTCAGGAATATGAGAGTCCTGTATATGTGTATAATGCAGAAACCATTACGAGGCAATACAAACGTTTGACTTCTGCTTTTAAAAAGGTCAAGCAATTACGCTTAAACTATGCTGTGAAAGCGTTGAGCAACATTTCTATCTTACAACACATACATGGCTTAGGGGCAGGATTGGATACTGTATCTATACAAGAAGTACGTCTAGGATTAGCCTCTGGTTGCCCAGCAGATCGTATCATCTTTACACCTAACGGAGTCTCTATTGCCGAGATAGAATCTGTGTCAAAAATGGGCGTTCAGATCAATATTGACAATTTATCAATACTTGAACAGTTTGGAGCTAAATATCCGGACATTCCAGTCTGTATTCGTATTAATCCGCATGTAATGGCTGGAGGAAATACCAATATTTCTGTAGGACATATTGATAGTAAATTTGGAATTAGTATTCATCAAGTACCGCATATTTTACGAATTGTAGAAAATACGAAGATGAATATTAATGGAATTCACATGCACACGGGAAGTGATATTTTGGATATTGATGTTTTCCTATATGCTTCAGAAATCCTTTTTGATACTGCGCAACACTTTCCAGATTTAGATTTCATAGATTTTGGCAGTGGTTTTAAAGTACCATACAAAGAAGGAGATATTGAGACCAACATTGAGGAGCTAGGTGACAAGTTGAGTGAACGTTTTAACGCTTTCGCGAAAGCGTATAAAAAACCCTTAACACTCACCTTCGAGCCTGGAAAATTTCTAGTGAGTGAAGCGGGAAAATTCTTAGTAAATGTAAACGTCGTGAAGCAGACCACATCTACTGTATTTGCACAAGTAAACAGTGGATTTAATCACCTTATACGCCCGATGTTATACGGAAGTAATCATGAGATTCATAATATCAGTAATCCAAAGGGTCGTGAACGTTTTTATAGCGTGGTAGGGTATATCTGTGAGACCGATACGTTTGCAAATAATAGACGTATTTCTGAAATAAGTGAAGGAGATATTCTCGCTTTTAGCAATGCAGGTGCGTATTGCTTTACCATGGCAAGTAATTATAATAGTCGTTATCGCCCAGCTGAAGTCCTTTGGAAAGATGGAAAAGCGCACTTAATACGTAAAAGAGAAACCTTTGATGATTTACTTCATAATCAGATTCCGTTACAGGAAATTGCCGAAGTTACAGTATAGGTATCATATAGTATAAACGTAACAAAGCGTATAAAGTAATAACTTCAAGTTATTAAACTCGTATTATGCATTAGAACGTCACAATGAAGGGTTAAAAAATATAAAAGAGGTTGCCAAATGGCATCCTCTTTTATATTTTTTAACCCTTATGTAGTTACTTAATTATCTTTAATCCTCTTATTATTCCTTTATTTGTAGTAATGGTCATCAAATATATTCCTGAATTCCAAGGTTCAGCATCTATTCTAATTACATTTGCATTGACCTGAGAATTAGTATAAATACGTTGCCCTAATATAGTATAGACAGCCACCGTGTTAATTACAATGTCACTATGAATGACTAATTCATCACCTATTGGGTTTACAAATTGAATGTTATTTCTAGCGAGTTCTTCCTCAACTGATAGAATGGCATTATCTGTGAAATTTTGAGCATATATTTTTGTACCTGCTCCTTTATCTTCAACAAAAACGGTAGTTGCTTGCCCTCCAATGGGAGCATTAAAATAAACTCTTGATTTGGCTGCAGCAAAAGTAGCAACTGGTTTTGATTCTTCTGGCCATTCAAAGTCTCCGTTGGCATCTAACAATACAGCATTTAGATCAGTACCGTCTGCTACTAAAAAAATCGGTCGATC
>CAKZKZ010000875.1 GCA_937124495.1 uncultured Dokdonia sp.
CAAAGTGTATGATGAAAAATTACGAGACAGACGATTCGTTTTTAGGACGATGGATAGCAGGCGAGCTTTCTGAGGAAGAACGTATTGCTTTTGAGAAAACTGATGTGTATAAGCAATTTGATATAATTAATAAAGAAGCACAACTTTTAGACGGACCAGAAATTGATGTTGAAAATGCAGCAATAGAAGAAGGGGTCTTTAAAGATTATAAGTATTTAGAACTTAAAGTACTTCTTGATGATCCAAAATTACGCCCTGCACTTGCACTATTTCTTATTGAAGAAGCAAAACGTAATGCGCCTGAGTTAAAAGGTATAGGCTTTAATAAAAATGTGTTGGAACGTACTTATGATTTGAATGACTGGGGACGTTTTATTCCTACCGTCGCACTTGCTGGACAATACAATCTTGCCATTTCACAATCTGGAAAGGGATCTACAGTTGCAGCTGGAATACCTACAGCACCAGACGGAACGTATAATGTAGGACTTAATCTATCACTTCCTATTTTTCAACAAAATCAACGTAACATTAATAAACAAACACTTAGCATCCAGCTTGACCAACTTGAATTGCAAAGACAAAATGTAGATTTAAGTATTGAGCAATCTATTAATGATATTATACTAGATCTCATTTCTGAGATCGCAAACATTGAGATTTCTAAAGTATCTGAAGACAATGCTAGAGAAAGTCTTGCTCTTACGCAAAATGAATATGAAGAAGGGGAAGTGCCTATCATACAGCTTATTGATGCTCAAAATAACTTCCTTCAAGCACAACTAGCAAGTGCTACAGCAAACTATAATTATTTATTACAATCTATGCAATTAGAAAGAGCTATTGGTTACTTCTTTTTAATGAATACCGATCAAGCAAATCAAGATTTTGTGCGTAGAGCAAACGAATTTATACTCAATCAAAACTAAATTGCCATGAAATTAATCAAATATACATTTGTAATATCTGTACTATTTCTTTTCGCGACAGCGTGTAAAAAAGAAGCAGAAGTAAAGGAGGAAATATTACGCCCAGTAAAATTTGAAGTTGTTGGCACATCAAGTGCTCAAAATATAAGAACATACAGTGGCAATGTAAAAGCAATGGACGCAATCGCCTTAAGCTTTAGGAGTGGTGGTATTATTAAAAAAGTAAATCATTGGAAAGGAGCTAAAGTAAAAAAAGGAGATGTGATTGCAAGATTAGATAACATAGAAGCTAATTTGGCATACGAACAATCTGTCTCTGCACTTAACTCAGCACGTTCTGGAATGACTACCGCTAAGTCAAGTTTAGATAGAATCAAATCTTTATACGAGAAAGGAAGTAAATCATTAAGTGAATACGAAAGTGCTAAGAATTCATATCAATCGGCATTAGACCAGTTTGAGTCAGCAAAACGTAATAAAAGCATTCAGTCAACACAATTAAGTTATGGTGTTATAAGAGCACCAAAAGATGGTGTGATTTCTTGGACAGATGGAGCTGTAGATGAGCAAGTTTCTGCTGGACACACATTTGCAGAATTAAATGCAGGAGAAGGTTTAAAGGTAGAAGTAGGTTTACCAGAAACAATGGTAAATAAAGTGAAAGTTAATATGCCTACTACATTACTATTTACAGCGGTCGATAATACCACTTTTGAAGGAAGAGTTTTTGAAGTGTCACCAAGTATAGATGCAAATTCTTCAACGTATATCACAGCTATAGAAATAACCAATCCTATATCAGAAATTAAACCTGGAATGGCAACCAGTGTAACTTTTGATTTTAGAGAAGAGGAGGCAAATCAAGAAAAAAGTATTATTGTTCCTGTAAAAGCAGTAGGAGAAGATACCAATGGCAACTTTGTTTTTGTCATAGAATCTGAAGATGGAAAAGTAGGTACTGTAAAAAAACAAACGATTACTATTGGTGAATTAAAAACGGGAGGCTTTGAAGTCTTAAGTGGACTTAAAGAAGGACAACGCTATGCAACAGCAGGTTTACAATCGCTATTAGACAATCAGAAAGTAAAACTTCAATAACTAATACTACAACGCTTTATGAATTTAGCTCAATTTTCTAACGATAAGAATCGTGTAGTACTTAGTATTTTAGGAGTGATCCTAATCATGGGTATGTTCATGTATAGTGGATTATCTCGAGATAGTATGCCACCATACACCATTCGCGTAGCTTCTATTGTAAGTTCGTTTCCAGGGGCTGGTCCAGAACGTGTAGAAGAACTTGTTACCGATAAAATAGAAAAAGTAGTTCAGGAGCTTCCAGAACTCAAATTAGTCAAAAGTACATCACGTACCGGACTTTCTGTAGTGCAAGCAGAATTGCGTATGGAAACGGCTCCAGAAGATTTACAGGCTGTTTGGGATCGATTACGTCGTAAGTTATCTGCTATTCAAGGGTTGCCTGCAAATGTACCGCCACCCCTTAAAGATGATGGGTTAGGAGAGGTATTCGGAATAGCGATTGGTTTAGTAAGTGAAGGGTTTTCGTATGCAGAAATGAAAGAATACGCAGATGATCTTCGCAATGATCTGATCAAGCTTTCTGATGCGGCTAAAGTAGAACTTAATGGAGAGCAAACCGAAATTGTTTATATAGATTTTGATAATACGCGTCTTAAAAATTATGGACTTACAGTAAATAGCTTAAAACAGATTATTGGGAATACAAATATTTTAAGTTCAGGCGGAGAGATTTCAGTAGAAGATACACGCATCGTTTTAGAACCTACGGGTAATTTTAATAGTCTTGAAGATATAGAGAGTACTTTGATTCCTGTTGGAGAAGGCGGACAAGTATTGCAACTCAAAGACATTACAAATGTGCGTCGCGGATATCAAGATCCTGCAAGTCAGATTGTACGTATTGATGGGAAAGATGCTATATCATTACATGTTTCTCTTAAAGATGGTGCAAACGTAATTAATCTTGGAGAAGATATAGACAAAGTTCTTGAGATGTATCAAGGAAAACTTCCTGTGGGATTAGATGCATATCGTATCTCATCTCTAGATAAATATATTGATGTAAAGATTTCAGATTTTGTATCTAATCTTGTTCAGGCGATTATTATTGTGTTATTAGTGATGCTTATTTTCCTTGGTTTTAGAACGGGAATGGTCATTGCAAGTTTGATTCCTATTGTAACCATTACCACCCTTATGGTTATGGGACTTATTGGGATGGGATTGAATCAGATTACACTAGCAGCACTTATTATGGCGCTTGGAATGATGGTGGATAACGGTATTGTGGTCGCCGAATCTATTATGGTAAAAATGGAAGAAGGCCTCACTGTCCGTACATCTGCTATAGAATCTGCCAAAGAACTTACCATACCACTTTTAATTTCAACACTTACAACTTCAGCGGCATTCTTAGCTTTTTATATGGCAGAGTCTGTCATGGGAGATATTATGGGGCCATTATTTGTGGTGATTACCATTGCTTTAGTTTCTTCTTGGGTCATCTCATTAAGTGTAATTACACTCTTATGTGTATACTTCCTAAAAGTAAAAAAGAAAGTAGCAGATGAGAAGCCTGCATTCTTAGATCGAATCATTAACGGAATGAAGCGTAAGTACAAGGATTTGATGTTGTTTGCGCTTTCGCGAAAGCGTACGGTACTTTTTACCATTTTAGGCTTGTTTTTCTTATCCCTATATGGTTTTACTAAGCTGTCCTTTCTTTTCTTCCCAGATAGTGATCGAAATTTGATTACGATAGATGTGAATTTGCCCGAAGGAACCAATCTAGCAACCACTAAAGCTACTATCATTGATAT
>CAKZKZ010000876.1 GCA_937124495.1 uncultured Dokdonia sp.
AATGAATACAAAAATAAAAGCTGGGGCATTACAATTTGCTATTCTTATAAGCGTAGTGATAGCAGTTACCCTTAGTGCTTTTATTTTGATAAGCTATTCTCAATTGCAATTTGCAAAGCAACTTCAGCGCTCTTCTAATACGATACAACTTAGTCACGATGGTATTAGCTATGCAAAACAAAAAGCATTTAATTATGGAGATAGTATAACGATTACCTTGGAAGAGGGAATTCAAGAAGAAGTTATACTCTTTAAATCACATTGGGGTATTTTTGATAAAGTGATTTCTATAGGTAAAAGCAGGAATTTTACCTCTCAAAAAATAGGCCTTTTAGGAGGGCAATTACCTTCAGAACAGCGCCCAACCATCTATTTAGAAGATAGCAATTCTCCTTTAGTGGTGGTGGGGAAAACAGCTATTTATGGAAATGTCGTCCTGCCAAGACAAGGAATCAAGCCAGGAAACATAGCTGGTAACTATTATCAAGGAGAATCACTGGTATACGGGAGCGTTAATCAAGAGGCTTCTGTAAAACCTCAGATATCACAAGAGAAGAAAGCATATATAACATCATTACTTTTTGGAAACTTACCCCAACAAGATTCTTTATTCATTCGTTCGTATGCTTCTAAAATCACCTCTAGCTTTGCGACAGTTCCAAAATGGATATATAGCCCTGATGTCATAGAGATAGGTACCCAAGATATACGTGCGAATATCATTATAAAATCAGATAGTTTGATTCGTGTTTCCGCTTTCGCGAAAGCGGAGAATATCATACTTATTGCTCCCTATATTGAAATAGAAGCAAATGTAAGTGCCTCTTTCCAAGCCTTTGCCTCAAAGAGTATCATGGTTGGCAAAAATGTAACCTTATCATATCCTTCTGCACTAGTCTTACAGATCAAGGAACATCAAAACAGTGAAACGACTGAAAAAAAACTAAAAGGGATTGTTCTAGAAGAGGGAAGTATCGTTTCGGGTAGTGTCATACAATTAGGGAGTCCAAAAAATGATACTCAAAAATCATTGGTTACCCTTAAAGAAAAAGCTACGGTACAAGGAGAGGTATATAGCGATCATAGTGTGCAAATAGAAGGAGACGTTAAAGGATCTGTATATACGAGACAATTTGCTATAGAAACCAGAGGATCTATATATAAAAATCATCTTTTTAATGCGACTATAGATACACGCAATTTCCCAGCTTCTTTTTGCGGTATAGTAACGAGTCAAACGCAAACGAATCTTGTGCAATGGGTAGATTAAAAACAAAAATACGAGCTTCTACGCTGATGGAAACGCTTGTGGCAACGAGCATCATTCTTATTGTGTTTGTGGTGGCTTCTTTGATTTTAATGAATACATTTAAATCGGTCATACAACAAGATACCTTTGTAATACAAAATAGATTAGAGCAATTGCAATACTTACACACGCATAAAAAAATAACGTTACCCTACGATGAGTCTTTTGAAGACTATGAAATATCAATAGAAACCCAAAAAGAAGAGGGTGTTACCTATATTATATATCAGGCCAAGAGAGAAACGCAAAAAGTGCCACTTATCATACGGGAGATACAATGAGACAAAAACATAAAATACCTGCATTCACTCTTAGTGAAATACTCGTAGTATTGGCCATTACTAGTATTGTCATTGCGCTTGCTTTTACCGTTTTGAATCTTATTACGAAACAATTTACAGTGATGCGTACGCGATATGAAGAGCGTACGGAAGTCACTAAATTTAAACAACGATTACTTTTTGATTTTGAAAAAGGGTCTGATGTTTCTTGGAACGAAAGACAACAGGAATTAGCGATAACAATTAAAGAGGAGATAGTTAGTTATGAGTTCGCATCTGATTATGTCTTACGAGATCGCGATACGATCCCTTTTACAGTACAAAATACGCAATTTTATTACAAAGGAGAAGAAATAGAAGAAGGTGTCGTTGATGGATTAGAAGTAACAATGATTATAAGAGGTAATACCGTTCGTTTTTTTGTCTCTAGAGAAGTAGATGCTCAACAGTCAATACAAGAGATATGGGAATAAAAGTATCATCTCTTAAAAAAGAAAAAAAGAGCAAGGATGCATCATCTTCGCTTGACGATATTTTAAAAAAAGAAATAAAACTTTTTGGATCTTCTTTTGGATCAAAAAAGAAAGAGCAATTTTATACAGAATTGAGTGTTTTACTTACTTCGGGTATTCGTTTAAAAGATGCTTTATATCTTATTTCTGAATCTCAGAAAAAGAAAGAAGACAAAGATTTATTTCTAGAGATAGCAGATCGTATTGTAGCGGGGGATCATTTTTCTAACATTTTAAAGGGACACAAATATTTTACGATCTATGAGCAGCACTCTGTACGCATAGGAGAAGAAAGTGGTGCGTTAGAAAAAGTGACAGAATCTTTAGCGGATTTTTATAGACGTAAAAATGAACAGAGGCGTAATATTGTTAATGCAATTACGTATCCCTTAATTCTACTCATTACAGCGATATTAGTTGTTGCATTTTTATTGCGATTTCTAGTTCCTATGTTTCAAGATATGTTTAGGCAAAATGATGTGGAACTTCCTGTAATTACACAATATGTAATTACGATATCTGAGTGGCTAGGGAAGTATGGTTGGTTACTATTATTAGTAGTAGTACTATTTATCGTTTTTCAAAAACAACTCAATAAAAGAAAATGGTACAGGGCGAGAAAAGATGGGGTGTTACTAAGATTACCACTTGTAGGATCATTTATTAAGATATCCAATATAGCTCGTTTTACCCAGGCAGTTTCATTACTAGTAAGCACGAAAGTATCTATACCTAAGAGTATTCATTTAGCAAAAGAAATGATTGACTTTGTTCCTTTAGAAAGTGTCTTAGAAAAAGTAGAAGAAGATATTCAAAAAGGAAAGAGCCTAAGCGAAAGTTTAAAAGAACATTCTTTTTTTGATAGTAAGTTAGTAGCTCTTGTTCGAGTAGCAGAAGAGACCAACAAAACAGAATACGTATTTGAAAGATTGAGTGATCAATACAATAAAGAAGTTTTACAAAAATCAAAAACATTTTCTACTGTTTTAGAACCTGTGATCATTTTAGTGGTAGGTATTATTATAGCTGTTATCTTAATAGC